>NZ_CAXAXY010000065.1:0-14761 GCF_963972885.1 uncultured Pelagibacterium sp.
CCCTTCGAACCGCCCTTGGCGGCGATCAGTTCCAGGGCTTTTTCAAGCGTCACGGCTTCGGGGGCCAGATCCTTGGGCAGGGTGGCGTTGACCTTGCCCTGATTGACATAAGGGCCGTAGCGGCCCGCGCGAACCGTGATCGGACCGTCGTCATGCTCGAAGGTCTGGATCGCCGCCACCGCGGCCCCACGTCCTCCGCGCCCGCCGCCGGCCCGCTTCTGGGCGATCAGGTCAACGGCGCGGTTGAGCCCGACTGTGAAAACTTCTTCCACATCAGGGAGATTGGCATATGTCTTCTCGTGCAACACGAAGGGGCCGTAACGCCCGATCCCGGCGGTGATCGGCTTGCTGTCTTCGGGATGCAGGCCGACTTCGCGCGGTAGGGAGAGCAGTTTCAATGCCTTTTCCAGATCCATGGCACCGACATCCCAGCCCTTGGGGATCGATGAGCGCTTGGCATCCTTGGCGTCTTCGCCAAGCTGCACATAGGGGCCGAACCGACCGGTTTTGAGGTAAATTTCCGATCCCGTTTCCGGATCCGCGCCCAGAACGCCATCGCCCTGTGCGGCTTCGGACGCCTGTCCGGTGGCGCTTTCGGCAAGCTGCTGGGTATGGCGGCATTCGGGATAGTTCGAGCAGCCGATAAAGGCGCCGTACTTGCCCAGTTTCAGCGAAAGCTGGCCGGTCCCGCAGGTCGGGCACAGCCGCGGGTCGGTCCCATCGGGCTTTTCGGGGAAGATATGGTGTCCCAGAAGGTCGTTGAGCGCATCGAGGACTTCGGAAACCCGCAGATCCTTGATCTCGTCGGCCTGATGGGAAAAATCCTTCCAGAAACGCCGCAGCACTTCCTTGTAGTCGATCCGGCCGGCCGAAATCTCGTCGAGCTCTTCCTCGAGACCGGCGGTAAAGCCGTATTCGACATATTTGGTGAAAAAGCTCTGCAGGAATGCCGTCACCAGCCGTCCGCGATCCTCGGGCATGATGGCGCGTTTTTCAAGCTTGATATAATCGCGATCCTGGAGCGTCTTGAGCGTTGCCGCATAGGTCGAAGGCCGGCCGATCCCCAGCTCTTCCATCTTCTTGATGAGGCTCGCTTCAGTATAGCGGGCAGGGGGCTGGGTGAAATGCTGTTCGATCTCGACGTTTTCGAGCGCCGGGGTGTCGCCGACATCGAGCGCGGGCAGATCCTTGCCGTCCTCATCGTCCTCGTCGGTCTTTTCCACGCCATAGACGCCGAGAAAGCCCGGGAAGGTCACGACCGAACCCGTAGCACGCAGGGTAATGGCGCGGCCCGCGGCAATGACGTCGATATCGGCCGTGGTGCGTTCGATTTCGGCCGAGCGCATCTGGCTGGCCAGCGCGCGGCGCCAGATCAGCTGGTAGATCTTGTGCTGGTCGGGGTCGAGATTGCGCAGCGTATCGGGGTGCTTGCCCAAATCGGTGGGGCGGATCGCCTCGTGCGCTTCCTGGGCGTTTTTGGCCTTGGTCTGATAGAGGCGCGGCTTTTCGGGCACGTACTCGGTGCCGAATTCCTTGCCGATCACCCGGCGCGCAGCTTCGATGGCCTCGGGCGCCATCTGCACCGCGTCGGTGCGCATATAGGTGATCAGCCCGTCCTCATAGAGGCGCTGGGCAATCTGCATGGTGCGCGAAGGCGACAGCGACAGCCGCGAGGAGGCGTCTTGCTGCAGCGTGGATGTTGTGAACGGCGCGTACGGATTGCGCTTGGTCGGCTTCTTGTCGACGCTGGCAACCTTGAAATTGCCCTTCTCGATGGCCGTTTTAAGCCCCTCGGCATCCTCGCCGGTCTTGACGGCCAGCTTGTCGGTCTTGTCGCCATCGACCGAATACAGCCGCGTCGCAAAGCTCTTGCCGGACTGGTTGAGAGTCGGAATGACGCTCCAGTATTCCTGGGGCTTGAAGCGCTCGATCTCTTCCTCGCGCTCGGTGACCAGACGCAGGGCGACCGATTGCACGCGACCTGCCGAGCGTGAGCCGGGCAGTTTGCGCCACAGGATTGGCGAGAGCGTGAACCCCACCAGATAATCGAGCGCCCGGCGGGCCAGATAGGCGTCGACCAGAGGCGCATCGATATCGCGCGGATGCTGCATGGCGGTGGTCACGGCATCCTTGGTGATGGCGTTGAAAACCACGCGCTTGACCGGCATGTCGGCCTTGATGGCCTTTTTCGCCTTGAGCGCATCGAGCAGGTGCCAGGAAATGGCTTCGCCTTCACGATCCGGGTCAGTTGCCAGAATCAACTCGTCGGCGCCCTTGAGGGCGCGGGTGATGTCGGCAAGGCGTTTTTTGGAGTTGGAATCGACTTCCCAACTCATGGCGAAATCGTCGTCGGGCCGCACCGATCCGTCCTTGGCGGGCAGGTCGCGCACATGGCCAAAGCTGGCCAGAACCTCGAAGTCCTTGCCCAGATATTTGTTGATGGTCTTTGCCTTGGCCGGGCTTTCGACGATGACGACTTTCATGCCTGTGACGGCTCCGCGAATAAGAGAGAATTGCCTTGAAGGGATGGAGATAGGGCGGAAGACACCCGCCCACAAGGTCCGCGCAAAATGGTGAAAGCGTTCGCTTCTGTCAATTGCGCGCGGTTATTGCAGCTTTTCGGCCGCCGCCTGGGATGCCTTGCGGCGCTTTTCGATGAAGGGGCGTATTGCCTCCATCGCCTGCGTAAGGTCGGTCTCTGACGCCGTCCTTGGCGATCCGCCTGTGAACGGCGGCTGCGGATCGTATTCCATCCCCAACTGCGTCAATCTCGCACGCTCTTGGCCGAATAGTTGTGCGCACAGGCTCAGCGCAAAGTCGATTCCCGACGTCACGCCGGCACCTGTTATCACATCGCCGTCGATCACGACGCGTTCGGCGACTGGCGTAACCCCGAACAGCGCGAGCTGGTCCAGTGACGTCCAGTGGCATGTTGCCCTGCGGCCCTTGAGCAGGCCCGCCGCAGCAAGGACCAGCGAGCCGGTACACACCGAGGTGACATAGCGTGCCGTGCAGGCCTGATCGCGCAGGAAGTCGAGCGTTTCGGTATCGTCCATAAGCGCGATTTGTCCGGGCCCGCCGGGCACGAAGACGATATCGGCCGGCGGGCAGGTCGAAAACGTATGGGTCGGCACAATGGCCAGCCCGTTCGCATCGCGCACCGGATCGGGCGTTTTCCACACCAGATGCAGCTTGAGCTCGGAAAAGCGCGCCATCACCTCGAACGGCCCCGTGAGATCGAGCTGGGTAAGACGCGGATAGAGCAGCATGGTGACGTTCACAGGCGCACCCTCACGCCCTGAGCGCGAAAAGCTGACCGGCCGACCGCTCGATCCGCCCGGCCAGTTCGAGTTCGAGCAGCAGGATCTGCATCACCGGGGCCGCAATACCGGTCGCCTCGATCAGCATGTCGGTGGCCGTGGGGGCATGGCTGAGCGCTGTTATCAGGCGCCCGCGTTCGTCCTCGGATGGGTCCGCCGTGGCGGCGGGGGGAGAGGAATCCGTGATCTCTTTTTCGAACAGCGGCAGGCGCGCCGGATCGGCATGGGTGAGTTCGGCGACGATGTCGCGCGCGCCGGTCACCAGTTTTGCGCCCTGCTGGATGAGGTGATTGCCGCCCTCGGCGCGCGGATCGAGTGGCGAGCCGGGCACGGCGAAGACCTCCCGGTCCTGTTCCAGTGCCAGCCGCGCGGTAATCAGCGATCCCGACCGCTTTGCGGCCTCGACGATGACCACGCCAAGGCAGATGCCGGCCACGAGCCGGTTGCGGCGGGGGAAATCGCGCGCGCGGGGCTCCCACCCGAGCGGCATTTCGGTGACCAGCGTGCCGCCCGCCTCGACAATGGCGCGGGCCAGGTCATCATTTTCGCGGGGATAGATGTGGTCGAGACCGCCAGCCATCACGGCGACGGTCCCGGTTTGAAGCGAAGCGTGGTGCGCCGCCGCATCGATGCCGCGCGCCAGGCCCGAAACGATGACATAGCCTTCGCGCCCCAGATCGGTGGCGAGCAGTTGCGCCATGCGGCGTCCGGCGGCCGAGGCGTTGCGTGCACCCACGATGCCCACTGTCCGCTTGCCGGTCAAAGCGGTGCCGCCCATCACGGTCAGAACAGGCGGTGGCCCGGCGACGTGGCGCAGATGGGGCGGATAGTCGGGGTCATTGATCGTAATCAGCCGCGCCCCGATTGCCTCGGTGCGCGCGATTTCGTCTTCGGCCTCGTCCCGGCTCGGGATTCCGACATGCTGGCCGCCGCCGCGCCGGGCCAGATGGGGCAGGGCGTCAAGCGCGGCGTCGGCCGAGCCGAACCGGTTGATAAGCGTGCGGAAGGTTGTCGGCCCGACATTGTCCGAACGGATAAGTCGGAGCCATGAAACGCGCTGGGATGGGGTCAAACTCGAGCGCGTCATCTATTCGGCCTAGCCTTGCCCGGCGTTTTTGCTGCTGCCAACCTTGCTTTCGGTTCCTCTGGCCAGCCGCATGATGTTTTCGCGATGGGTGATGAACAGCACGATCGAAAGGATGCCGGTGACCCAGGTCAGCGGCACGCCTGAAAAGGCGAAGGCAAACATCGGGGCCGTGGCCGCGGCAGTGAGGGCGGCGAGCGAGGAATAGCGCTGAGCGAACAGGATCAGCAGCCAGGTTGCGCAAAAGATCAGCCCGACCACCCAGTTGAGGGCCAGAAGGATGCCGACATAGGTTGCTACACCCTTGCCGCCTTTAAAGCCCAGCCAGACCGGGAAGATGTGGCCCAGGAAGGCCGCAACGCCGGCGATCATCGCGGCCTCTTGGCCCCAGAGCCAGTTGGCAACCAGCACGGCCACGGCACCCTTGCCCGCATCGAGGAGCAGGGTTAGCGCCGCGATATCGCGCCGGCCGGTGCGCAGCACATTGGTTGCGCCGATATTGCCCGAACCGATGGTGCGGACGTCTCCGAGCCCGGCTGCTCTGGTGATCACAAATCCGAACGGAACCGAGCCGAGCAGATACCCCAATATAAGGGCCAGCGCATACTGGGTCATGCGAAGGCTTCCTCTCTATAAACAACGCGCCCGCCAACCAGGGTCGCCATGACCTTGCCCGACATGCGGGCGTTCTCGAACGTGGTGTTGGTCGAACGCGAGCGAATGGTAGCTTCCTCGACAATCCATGGATAGTCCGGATCGAAAAGACAAATATCGGCCTTGGCGCCCTTGGCGATCCGCCCGGCCTTTATTCCCAGAATTTCGGCGGGCCGCGCGGTCATGGCGCGCAGAATGGTTATCAGATCGACATCACCTGAATGGACGAGCCGCAAGGCGGCGGCCAGCAGGGTCTCGAGCCCGATGGCGCCCGTCGCGGCGTCGGCAAAGGGCTGACGCTTGCCTTCGGCATCCTGAGGGTCGTGATCGGACATGATAACGTCGACGGTCCCGTCCTTGAGCGCTTCGACCAGGGCCAACCTGTCGTCTTCGGTGCGCAGGGGCGGGTTGAGCTTGAAGAAGGTTCGGTACGAGCCGATGTCGTTCTCGTTCAGGCACAGATTGTTGATCGAAGCGCCGACCGAAATGGCGGTGCTGCGCTGCTTGTAGAATGCAGCCAGTTCGGCGGACCGGGCCGTCGAGATGGCTGCGGCGTGGTAGCGCGCGCCGGTCATCAGCGCCAGTTGCAGGTCGCGGTCGAGGGGAATGGTTTCAGCCTCGGCGGGGATGCCCTTGAGGCCCCGAAAGGTCGCCAGCGGCCCCGAATTCATTACACCGTCGGAAACCAGGTGCGCATCTGCGGGCAGGAGCATGATCGGCATATCGAAATTGGTGGCATAGACCATGGCGGCGCGGATCACCGCGCTGCTTTGGAGCGCTTTGCGCCCTTCGGTAAAGCACACCGCGCCCGCTTCCTTGAGCAGTCCGAATTCGGTGAGGTCCTTGCCCTCGGTGCCTGTGGTGATTGCAGCGGTTGGCAGGACGTTGACGCAGGTGGTCGCCTCGGCATGGCGGGCGATGAATTCGACCAGCGCGCTGTTGTCGATCACAGGTTGGGTGTCGGGCATGACGAGGATCGAGGTGACCCCACCTGCTGCGGCAGCGCGGCCGGCACTCTTGAGTGTCTCCCGGTATTCGTGGCCGGGCTCGCCGGTAAACACCCGCATGTCGATAAGACCCGGCGCCAGCACCAGCCCTTTTGCATCGATGGTTTCGGCCTTGTCGGGTGCTCCGGGCGCCTTGCCCTCAACAATGTCCGATATGCGTCCGTTTTCGATCAGCACCGCGCCGGTGAAATCGGCATTGCTGGCGGGATCGATGATGCGCGCGTTTTCTATAAGGAAGGGCTTATTCACTGCCTTCCTCCTTGTTGAGCAGCGCATCGAGCACCGCCATGCGCACGGCGACGCCCATCTCGACCTGTTCGGTAATCACCGATTGCGGGCCGTCGGCAATGGCCGGGTCGATTTCCACGCCCCGGTTCATGGGGCCGGGGTGCATGACCAGGGCATCGGCATTGGCTCTGGCCAGCTTGTCGGCATCGAGCCCGTAAAAACGGTAATATTCGCGCACCGATGGGATCAGCTTGCCGCCCGAGGCGCGTTCGTTCTGCAGCCGCAGCATCATCACAACGTCGACGCCTTCGAGGCCCTTTTCCATGTCGGTGAAGACTTCCGAGGCCATTTGTTCGACACCGCGCGGCAGCAGCGATTTGGGCGCGATGACCCGCGTACGGGCCTGCATGGCGCCCAGAAGAATAAGGTTCGAGCGGGCAACGCGCGAATTGGCGATATCGCCGCAGATCGCCACGGTCAGCCCGTTCAGCCGCCCCTTGTGGCGGCGGATGGTCAGCGCATCGAGCAGAGCCTGTGTGGGGTGCTCGTGAGCGCCGTCACCAGCGTTGAGCACCGCGCATTCGACCTTTTGACTCAGCAATTCCACCGCGCCGGACGATCCGTGCCGCACGACGATGGCGTCGGGCTGCATGGCGTTCAGCGTCGCTGCGGTATCGATCAGCGTTTCGCCCTTGGCCACCGATGATGTGCGCACGGCCATGTTCATCACCGTCGCGCCCAGCCGCTTGCCGGCGATCTCGAAACTCGCCTGAGTGCGGGTCGAATTTTCGAAAAACAGATTGATCTGGGTCTTGCCCGCCAGGCTCGGCAGCGTCTTGCGCTGTCGCGAAATGGGGATCATCGCCTCGGCCCGGTCCAGGAGATCGATGATCTCGACCGGATTGAGCTGGGCGATTCCCAACAAATGCCTGTGGCGGAAAGGAAGAAAGGAACCGGACGCGCCGGCCTGCGTGTCCGAAGAATCTGGCTGTCGTCGTGCCATCTGATGTCCCACTTGCGACTGCCGGTCCCTACCGTATGGCGGCGGGGGCGGCAAGGGTCGCAAGCGAGATTTCTGTGATTCCCGGATTATGGGAGCCCGAGCCCCTCGGCATGTCTGCGCCGCCAGAAAAGCGCGCCGGCGATGCCGAGCAGCAGTTCTGATGTCATCGCAGTTATCAGGCCGGGTCCGGGCGGACCGTCCGCGGCGATCGCCAAGCCTCGTGCTGCGGCATGGCTGAGATAAAAGGCAGCCGCGGTGGCGGCGGGAGGCGTCGCATATCGGGCCTCAACGCTCCGCGTGCGATAATGAACCCGATCAAGGCGAGCCAAAGTCCTGGCGAACGTAACTCGTTGGCCAGATCGATCGAAGCCGCCGGATCGATGCCGTAGCTGCCATAAAAGGCGCCGGGCAGGGCGATCATACCCAGTCCGGTCAGCGCTGCGACCACTCCGGCCAGTAACAGATAGCCGCTTTCGAGCCGGGCGATCATGCTGCCTGCTGCCATGCGCCATTGGCGATTGCGGTGCGAAGATAATCGGCAAAGTCTCGCGGCTCACGCCCCAGCGCGCGCTGAACCCCGTCGCCAAGCCATTCATTGCGTCCGTCGAACACCTCGGCGCAGAGATTGGCGAGAAGGTCGGCATCGTCTTTGCCGATGACGGGCAACAGGGCCGCGTGGAAGTCTTCGACGCTGAGCGGGATGTAGGTTACGTCCAGTCCGGATGCGGCCGAAATCTCCCTTGCGACATCGGCAAATGTCATGAGTCGCGGTCCCGTCACCTCATAAGTCTCGCTGGTGTGGCGCTCATCGAGCAGCGCGGCGACGGCCACATCGGCGATGTCGTCGGCGTCCACGAAGGGCTCGAGCCTGTCGTCGGCGGCCAGCGCCAGCGTGCCCGAGAGAACCGAAGGGAGCAGCTGGCCCTCATCGAAGTTCTGGTTGAACCAGCTTGCCCGCACAATGACATGGTCAAGTCCGCTCTGGCGTACCCTGTCCTCGGACAGCTCGGCGCCGTGCTCGCCGCGCCCCGAAAGCAGAACGATCTTGCGAAGTCCTTGAGCCTTAGCGGTCGTGGCGAACCGCTCGATGATTTCGGGTGCGCCGGGAACCGCAAGGTCGGGCACGTAGGTGACAAAGGCACTGTGCATGCCTTCCATAGCTCTTGCCCAGCCTGCCGGGTCCTCCCAGTCGAATACCGGTGCCGTGGAACGCGAAACGGCCCGATGGGGATGTCCGTTGTCGGCAAGGCGGTGGGCGACGCGGGACCCGATCTTGCCGGTGGCACCGATGACGAGGATTGGATTGTCGATTGGCATTTTCTGTCTCCTGTTGACGATAATGCCAATGTCAGGCGAATGGCCTGGACGAACAATTATTTTTCGACCGGATATATTTGCGGTTCGTCTAAATATCTGGACTATCGGAAGGCGCTGGGTTAGTTTTTGGAGATGGACGATTGCTTTCAACCCGCGCCGCTGGCCGATCCGCTTGGCGAAGTGCTCCACATGTTGCGGCTCACAGGCACGCTCTATTGCCGTGCGACCATGACGGCGCCCTGGGGGATCGTCCTGCCCAGGCTCGTCGATTCGATGATCTTCGTGATTGTCACCGCTGGACGCTGCATTGCTGAAATGGACGATGAGAGTGTGCCGCTCTCGGCTGGCACCATGGTGCTGCTTCCGCATGGCGACAGTTTCAAACTGCTGAGCGAGACGGGTGCCCACGCAGAGCCACTGTTCGACCTTCCGGTCGAAAAGATCAGCGAACGCTATGAGTTGATGACCCATGGTGGAGGCGGGGAGATGACGCGCGCCATGGCAGGCGTCGTGCAGTTCGACAGTGTTGCGGGGCAGCGACTGCTGAGCGTTTTGCCACGGGTTATCCGGATCGAGGGATGGGATGAGTCGCTTGGCGATTGGGTGCGGAGCACGCTGGGGCTGATTTCGCGCGAAGCGAGTTCGCTCAGGCCGGGGGGCGAAATCGTCATGACGCGGCTTGCCGATATTCTGGTCATTCAGGGGGTCCGAACCTGGCTCGACTCGGCGCCCGAAAGCGAACAGGGCTGGCTTGCCGCGTTGCGCGATCCGCAATTGGGGCGGGCGTTAGTGGCCATTCATCGCTATCCGCAAACCGACTGGACGCTCGCACAACTGGCCGCCCAGGCGGGTATGTCGCGTTCTGCCTTTTCGGCGCGGTTCAGCGCGCGGCTGGGGCAATCGGCCATGGCCTATCTTGGGCAATGGCGGTTGCATCTGGCCCGGGCGCGGCTCATGGAAACCACCGATCCGTTGGCTACGGTGGCTCGGGCGGCCGGCTATCGGTCCGAGGCCGCTTTCAGCCGGGCCTTCCGGCAGTATTTTGGCAAACCTCCGGGTGCAACGCGTCGCTCAGTTGCGGCGTAAACGGTCCAGCGCACCCTGCAAAATGTAGCTGGCGGCCAGCTTGTCGACCACTTCGGCGCGCTTGGCGCGCGAAAGATCGGCTTCAAGCATGGTGCGGGTGACCGCCATTGTGGACATGCGCTCGTCCCAGAAGACGATGGGCAGATCGGTCTTTTGCTTCAGATTCCGCACGAACGCCCTGGCCGATTGGGCACGGGGCCCCTCGCTGCCATCCATGTTGAGCGGCAGGCCCATGACGATGCCCGTCACATTGTTTTTGTCAATCAATGCCAGGAGGCGCTCCGCGTCCGCGGTAAATTTCGTGCGCTTGATGGTTTCGATCGGTGAGGCCGCCATGCGCAGGGAATCCGAGATCGCCACACCGATGGTCTTCGTGCCCAGATCGAGCCCCATCAGCTTGCCCGCAGGACGCAGGTCGGCGAGGGCATAGGGGGCATCGGTCATTTCGAGGTTCCTTGCGGAGATTTCTCTGTCGGCTTATCAGCAGTTTGCGCCGCACTGGCAAGGGAAATGGAATGAAGATCACCTGGTTTGCCGATATGACCTTCCGCGTCCAGATCGCGGGGCGGATCATTGTTACTCATGTCGAGGGCGCTCCCGAGGGGATCGATCGCACCGAACTGATCGCCGGAGCCCAGACAGTTATTTCGGCCCAGAGTTCCGATCTTGCCCAGTTCGACGCCAAAGAATGGCGTCCGCGCCGCCGCCCGCGGCTGATCGACGAAGACGAGGGTGATGAGGGGCTCGACCTTTACCGGTTCGGCGCGCGCGGTCTTGTTGCCTATTCGGTCGATGAGGGGCTGCTGGTGCTCGAAGACGCCGGGGTCGGCGCGCAATGGAATGGGTTCGCGGACAATGGCGTTATCGTCCTCGCCGGATCGGGTGCGCAATGCGCCGCCCATGGCACCGCCTTGCTCGATATCGCCCGGCCGCGCCTCATTGCGCTGGCCGTCGACGATGGAGAGATCGACATCGCCTTCGATGCACTCGTGCCAAACCTGGGCCAGACGAGCCTGATCGTCCTTGAGCCCCGGCTCGCGGTGGAAGTGTAAGACGGATCGATCGAACCCATAAAGCCTTCCGATGGGCGGATTTGCCGATTGCGTTTGCTGGACGCCCGTTGCTAAAAGCCCATTCAACACCAAGCTTGCCAGGAGATAGCTATGTCGGTCGACGCCGATACAGTAAGACGCATCGGGCGTCTGGCCCGCATCCGGATCACCGAAGACGAAGTTGCCGCCTATGAGGGTGAGCTCAACGCCATTCTCGGCTTTGTCGAACAGCTCGGCGAGGTCGATGTCGAAGGCGTCGAGCCGATGAATTCAGTGACCCCCATGACCCTGCGCCGCCGCGATGACGCGGTGACCGATGGCGGGTATGCTGATCGGATCGTCGCCAACGCGCCGATTTCGGAAGACAATTTCTTCATGGTCCCCAAGGTCGTGGAGTAGGCCGTGGCCGCAACCATAGCCATCGAGACGCCGTTGACCGACGAGGTGCGGGCGCTGGTCAAGGCGCTCAACGCCTACCTCAACCCGCTCTCACCGCCAGAGTTTCAGTTCCAGATGACCGTCGAACAGATGGCGGGTGCGGACACCACGGTGTTCATCGCCCGCGATGCGGCTGGACAGCCGGTGGGCATGGGCGCTCTCAAAACGTTCGGCGAGAACATGGCCGAGGTCAAGCGCATGTATACGCTGCCACAAGTGCGTGGCCAGCGCATCGGCGTCGCGCTGCTCGAGGCCATCGAGGCGCTTGCCCGCCAAAAGGGCGTTACGATGCTCAAGCTCGAAACCGGAAAAGTGGCCGGGTTCGAACCGGCCTGGCGGCTTTACGAGCGCGGTGGCTTTACCCGTTGCGGCGCCTTTCTCGATTATCCCGATAGCGAATATTCAGCCTTTTACGAAAAGGCCCTGATCTAAGGATTTATCCGTGACCGATCTTACCCGTCTGAGCCTCAAAGCCCTGCGCGATGGTATCGCCGCCAAGGAATTCACGGCGCTCGAAGCCACCGATTCCTATATTTCGGCCATCGAGGCCGGAAACGACAAGCTCAACGCCTATGTCGCCGTTACCGCCGAGCAGGCGCGCGAGATGGCCAAGGCATCCGACGCCAAAATCGCGTCCGGCGACAATGGTATGCTCGAAGGCGTGCCGCTTGGCGTCAAGGATCTGTTCGCCACAAAGGGCGTCCACACCCAGGCCGCCAGCCACATCCTCGATGGCTTCAAGCCCGAATATGAATCCACGGTCACCGAGCACCTGTGGGCCGACGGTGCCGTCATGCTGGGCAAGCTCAACATGGACGAATTCGCCATGGGTTCGTCCAACGAGACCTCGTATTACGGCCCCGTGGTCAATCCCTGGCGCGGGGAGGGCGGCAACAAGGATCTGGTGCCCGGCGGGTCCTCTGGCGGGTCCGCCGCCGCCGTTTCCGCATGGCTGTGCGCCGGCGCGACGGCCACCGACACCGGCGGTTCGATCCGCCAGCCCGCGGCGTTCACCGGCACCGTGGGCATCAAGCCGACCTATGGCCGCTGCTCGCGCTGGGGCACCGTTGCCTTCGCCTCCTCGCTCGATCAGGCCGGGCCGATTGCCCGCACCGTTGAGGATACGGCCCTGATGCTGCAGTCGATGGCCGGGTTCGACCCCAGGGATTCCACCTCGGTCGATATGGCCGTCCCCGATTTCGCCACTGCGGTGGAGCGGGGCGTCAAGGGCATGACCATCGGCGTTCCGGCCGAATACCGCATGGACGGCATGCCCGAAGAGATCGAAAAGCTCTGGACCCAGGGCCTTGAATGGCTGAAAGCCGAAGGTGCGACGGTCAAGGACATCTCCCTGCCGCACACCAAATATGCGCTGCCGGCCTATTACATCGTCGCCCCCGCCGAAGCCTCGTCCAACCTCGCCCGCTACGACGGCGTCAAATACGGTCTGCGCGTTTCGGGCAAGGACATCACCGACATGTACGAATTGACCCGCGCCGAAGGGTTCGGTCGCGAGGTCAAACGCCGCGTGATGATCGGCACCTATGTGCTTTCAGCCGGCTATTACGACGCCTATTACGTCCGCGCCCAGAAGGTCCGCACCCTCATCAAGCGCGATTTCGAGGACGTCTTCAACGCCGGCGTCGATGCCATCCTGACCCCGGCCACGCCCTCGGCGGCCTTTGGCATCGCCGATCAGGAACTGCACGCCGATCCGGTCAAGATGTATCTCAACGACATCTTCACGGTCACCGTGAACATGGCCGGTCTGCCGGGCATTGCGGTTCCCGCCGGCAAGGACGGGCAGGGGCTTCCCCTCGGGCTACAGCTCATCGGCAAGCCGTTCGACGAAGAAACGCTATTTGCCGCCGGTCGGGTCATTGAAAAGAGCGCCGCTCTCGATCTGGCCCCCGCCAAATGGTGGTAATGACCCAGGGGCAGCTCGAAGAGCTGATTCTTGCCAAAAAGCCCGTCGAGAATGCCGATCTCTCGGTGATCGACTGGTCCGATCTCCCTGATGGCGCGCTGCATGCGCGCCATTGCGCCTTCCGCGATGCCCATTTGACCGATGCCGAGCTGGCAGGTGCAAAGTTCGAAAACTGCACCTTCGAGCGGGCCTGGTTCGGCGGCGCCAATTTCACCGATGCGACATTTTCCAATTGCTCGTTCTTTGATGCCGAAACCCGGCAGGGCTGCGATTTCTCCCGCGCTGATTTCGAGGGCGCGACGTTCGAGAACTGCAATCTGGCGACGGCGAAATTCGGGCTGGCGAGCCTGTTCGATACGACCTTCAAACATTGCAAGGCTGCGGGGGCTGATTTCGAGGATGCACGGTTTGCCAAGGCCTCGGGCCGGGTCGCGGTTTCCCGCGTGCGCTTCATCGGCACCCAGCTCGATATGTCGAATTTCCGCCAGGCCCGGCTTGAAGACTGCGTGTTTTCCGAATGCAGCCTGCGCCAGGCCGATCTGCGCCAGACAACGCTTTCGAGCGCGGACATGCGTGGCTCGGACCTTTCCGAAGCCAATCTCAACGGCGCCATTCTCGATAATACCGATCTGCGCGAAGCTACGCTGCTCGGCCTCGATGTAACCGGGCTCACCAGCTTTGAAGGCGTCAGGGTTTCGGCCGACCAGTTGACCGATCTGGTGCGGCCTTTGGGCATCAGGGTCTTTCCGCGAGCCCGCTGAGCCACCATGTTGCACTGACGGCCCTTAGCGGCTAACTCACCTTTTCAACTGTTTACCGGTACGCACGAAACTCATGTCCGATATCTTCACCACCCACGATTGGTCCGCTCCGCCCAAGGATCTCAGCATGCCGCTTCAGGCGCTCTGGTGGATTCGCAAGGGCGAATTCCGCATGGGACCGGAATGGGAGGAAGCCCACCGGATCGTGGTCCAGATGGAAGGCGTCGAAGCCTTTGATTGGGTTCACGCCCTGCTGCACTGGATTGAAGCCGATATGGGGAACGCCGATTATTGGTACCGCCGCTCCGGAAAACGCCGGGCCGCGCCGTCGGTCTCCCAGGAATGGGAGCATATCGCCATGACGCTGTCCGAAGCGCCCCGCCATTAGCCGCCGACGGCACTCGCCTCACCCCCAAAGTTATCCCGGAGCTTTGCCCAGGGATCTGCGACGCTGCCTGTGGGAGAAGCCGCGTGGCGGCCTCACGCTCCCCCCTCGCTTCCCCGGCGAACGCCTGGGTCCGTGTGCCTCTCCTCCCGCACCGGAGCGGCGGCGATGCTGCTGGGTCCCGGATCGCGTCCGGGACAGCGATGGGAGTTGGGCAGGCTCCCGGCTCCATCACCACCACTCACTTCCCCCCATCGTCATCCTCGGACTTGATCCGGGTATCCGCTGCATCGGGAAGCCGGTGAAGGGGTTGGGGACCGATGAAGCGCGAAGGCGCACCATTTCTGCTGCGCTAGTGGACGCCCTGCGGATCCCCGGGTCGAGCCCGAGGATGACGCGGCGGAGGATGAGATGCTGGAGAGCAAGCCCTTACCCGCCCAGCCGCAAAAAACTTTATCCCCGCCCCATCACCCCCGTGCCATTCTCCCCTCACGGCCGC
>NZ_CAXAXY010000066.1:0-14680 GCF_963972885.1 uncultured Pelagibacterium sp.
GCGATTTGCCCTTTGGGACGGTGCTCACCCCAATTGCCGGGAGTGTTTGACGATTTCGATGCCATGGCCCCGGATTTTCTTGCGCAGCGTATTGCGGTTGAGGCCGAGAAGTTCGGCTGCCTTGATCTGATTGCCTGCGCATAGATTGAGAACCGTCGAAATCAACGGCACCTCGACCTTGTCTATGATCCGCTGATACACGCCGGCGGGGGGCAGATTGGGCTCATATTCCCTGAAGAGTTCGGCCAGATCGCTTTCGATAACCGTCACGATGTCCGCAGGTCCGGGCTTTGACGAGAAATTGCCGCGGTCGGCGAGGTTGAGTTCGTTCTGGACAATCTCGAGCGAAATGACTTCGTCGACGTAGAGCGCGGCAAGGCGCCGGACGAGATTTTCGAGTTCGCGGACGTTTCCCGGCCAGTGATATTGCTGCATGAGCTTGAGCGCGTCGGAAGAAAGCACCTTGGGTGCCTCGTTTTCGCGCTGCGCGGCCTTCAAAAAGCTGGCGGCGAGATCGGGCACGTCGTCGATGCGTTCACGCAGCGGCGGCAGGCGGATGGGGACGACGTTGAGGCGGTAATAGAGATCCTCGCGGAACAGGCCCTGCCGGATCAACTGGCTGAGGTCTCTATGTGTCGCAGCGACGATACGCACGTCGGTCTTGATGGCCGTACGGCCCCCGACCATGGTGTATTCACCCTCCTGGAGCACGCGCAGCAGGCGGGTCTGTGCGTCCATGGGCATATCGCCAATTTCATCGAGAAACAGCGTGCCGCCTTCGGCCTGCTCGAACCGGCCCGAGGAGCGCGACGTCGCCCCGGTAAAGGCTCCCTTTTCGTGGCCGAACAGTTCGGCTTCGATCAGGTCGCGGGGAATGGCGGCCATGTTGATGGCAACGAATGGCCCATTCTTGCGCTTGCCGAAATTGTGCAGCGCCTTGGCGACCAGTTCCTTACCGGTACCGCTCTCCCCCGTAATCATCACGGTCAGATCGGTCTGCATAAGGCGGGCCAGTGCCCGATAGATATCCTGCATGGCGGCCGAGCGGCCCACCAGCGGCATGTTTTCGTTCTGGTCTTCCTGACGGCGATCGGGCGCGGGCCGTTTGGCATCGGCAAGGGCCCGGCCAACGACGGCCAGAACCTCGGTAATGTCAAAGGGCTTGGGCAGATACTCATAGGCGCCCATTTCCGAGGCCCTGATGGCCGTCATGAATGTGTTCTGGGCGCTCATGACGACGATGGGCAATTCGGGGCGGAGTTTCTTGATCTTGGGCATGACGTCGAACGCGTTGCCATCGGGCATCGAGACGTCGGTAATGAGAATGTCGCCCTCGCCGCGCGTCACCCAGTTCCACATTGTCGAAATGTTGCCGGTGGGCCGGACTTCGTAGCCGGCGCGAGAGAGCGCCTGATTGAGCACCATGCGGATCGCGGCGTCATCATCTGCGAGGAGAATTGTCTGTCCGGCCATGGTCTTAGTCCTGGTCTTCGGCTTGGCTGATGTCGGTATTCTGGGCAACGGGCAGGAGAATGCGGAAGCGCGTTCGTCCCGCCCTGCTGTCGCAATCGATGACGCCGCCATGGTCGCCCACGATTTTTGCGACGAGCGCCAGGCCAAGGCCCGAGCCCGAGAGCTTTGTCGTGACGAACGGATCGAACAGGAACGGCAGGATGTCGGATGGCACGCCGGGCCCATTGTCTTCGATAACGATTTCAAGCGGCAGTGAGACCCGATTGCTGTTTCCCGAAACGCTGATACGGATGCCCGGTCGGAATGCTGTCAAAATCCGAATTTCCGGTTTGTTTGTTCTTTCAAGTGCTTCTGCGGCGTTCTTAATCAAATTCAAGAAAATCTGGATCAGCTGGTCGCGGTCACCGAGCACCGGCGGCAGGCTCGGGTCGTAATCCTCTGAAAACGTGATGCCCTTGGCCACGCCGTTGGCGGCGAGCAGCTTTACCCGTTCGAGAATGACGTGAATATTGATCGGTGTCCGTTCGACGGGCCGTTCGTCGCCAAACACCTCCATGCGGTCGACGAGATCGACAATCCTGTCGGTTTCGTCGCGAATGAGACGTGCCAGCGCCCGGTCGTCTCCCGTTGCCGATTGCTCGAGCAATTGGGAGGCGCCGCGGATGCCCGAGAGCGGGTTCTTGATTTCATGGGCCAGCATGGAGGCCAGGCCGGTCACCGAACGCGCCGCCCCGCGCGATACGAGTTGGCGGTCGATCTTGTCGGCCATTGTCCGCTCCTGGAAGATGAGCGTGACGTGACCGGGCATTTCGGGAATGGGGCTGGCATAGACGTCGGCGATCCTGTCTTCGATCACCCGGGCGGTGCCGACCTGAACGCGATATTCGATCATTGGTGCGAGCCGGGACGCGACGCTTTCGATCAGGCCCAGAATGGGTGAGCCGAACGCAATGAAATCGGACAGTTTCTGGCGCGTCAGGATGGATGCGGAGGCGTGGAAGAACGCCTCGGCCGCGTAATTGGCAAAAGTTATCGAGCCGTCCTGAGCACAGACGATGACCGGCTGGGGCAACGACTGGAGTATGGAGGTATGGAGATCGAGTTCCATAAGCGCGCTCATGCGGCCTGGCTCCATGTTTGTTCGAAAAGTTGAGGCAGCAGGCGCAGGACGGCGTGGGGGTCGTTTTCGGTCATGATCGGGCGGCGGGCCGCATTGGACACTTCGCCAGCAGCATCGAGGTACCAGCCAATATGCTTGCGCGCCACGCGAACGCCGAGTTCGATGCCGTATTCGGACAGCATGTCCTGGTAGTGGGCGGCGACAAGGTCGATCAGCTCGCTACCCTTGGGCGTGGCCGGGGCTTTGCGTCCATCGAGATGGGCGGCCACCTGCCCGACGATCCATGGTTGGCCCTGGGCGCCACGGCCGATCATGACGGCATCGGCGCCCGATTGGTCCAGCGCGATATCGGCCTCGTCCGGTCCGAGAATATCGCCATTGACGACGACAGGAATATTGACGGCCTCCGTGACCGGCCTGACGAGGTGCCATCGGGCCGTGTCCTTGTAGAACTGCTGGCGGGTGCGGCCGTGCACCGTGATCATTTTGATCCCGGCGTTCTCGGCGCGGCGGGCGATATCGGCGGCGTTGAGGTTGTCGTCATCCCAGCCGAGGCGCATTTTGACGGTAACGGGCAGGCTGGTGGCGGCGACGACTGCCTCGACGAGCGAGAGGGCGATATCTGGCACCCGCATCAGTGCGGACCCGGCAAACCCGTTGGTGACGCGCTTTGAAGGGCAGCCGAAATTGATATCGATGACGTCGGCCCCCGCCTCCTCGGCTATCCGGGCACCGCGCACCAGCCAATCGGCCTCACATCCGGCAAGCTGCACGATATGGGGCAGGCCGTGGCTGGGCGCCAGCTTGCGGATCATCTCCTTGTGGCCCGTGACAAGGGCTGCACTGGCAATCATCTCGGATACCACCAGCCCCGCCCCGAACCGCGCGGCAAGATCGCGCATCGGGCGGTCGGTAATTCCGGCCATGGGCGCAAGGAAGGCGCGATTTGGCAGGCGGAGGTCGTCTATGCTTATTTCGCAGGCACGTTTGGCCAATTTATTGCCTTAAAACTATACAAGGGCTCAAATTTGGTGACAGATTAGTCAAAATTCGATCCCGTTCAATGGCTGATGTGAGATCAGTTTGCTAAAGACAGCGGTGCTGACCTTGTTTCGCAGGGCGTTGGGCTTTAATTGCGGACGAAGTTTGCGCAACGCGTTGCAGGGATCGAGCAGGGTTTTATGAGCGAAGACAAAACGATCGTTGCGCTGGTTGTCGCTGCGGGACGCGGAGAGCGGGCGGGCACCATCGGCCTTCCCAAACAGTACCGTTCGGTGGCCGGAAAACCTCTGCTGACCCGAACGCTCGACGCATTGCTGGCGGTGAAGGCAATCGACCGTGTCATAGCAGTTATTGGTGCAGGACAGGAAGAGATGTTTGCCGATCTGGGTCTTTCTGACGCAAGGCTGGCAGCTCCGGTCATTGGCGGGGAGACACGGCAGGTTTCTGTGCTGAAGGGACTGGAATCGCTGGCCGGCCAGTCTCCCGATATCGTGCTCATCCACGACGGTGCCCGCCCGTTTGTCGATGCTGCCCTGATCGGCAACGTCATTGCGGCACTGGCCGACGCCGATGGTGCGCTACCGGTGACGCTGGTGACGGACACGATCAAGCGTTCGCTCGATGGCAAGACTGTGGGCGGTACCGAGGACCGCACCCAGCTTTTTGCCGCGCAGACGCCGCAGGGATTTCATTTCAACGCCATTTACAACGCGCACAGACGTGCCATCGAAATGAGCGACGGATTTACCGATGATGCAGCGATCGCCGAATGGGCCGGTTTGAGCGTTGCTCTTGCACAAGGCAATACACGCAACATCAAGATAACGCTGCCTGATGATTTCGAGCGGGCCGAGCGCATGATGACTGAGGGACAGACGATGGAAACACGGGTCGGATCGGGCTATGACGTTCATGCCTTTGCCGAGGGCGACGCCGTCGTTCTGGGCAATATCGCCATTCCGCACACCGCCCGGCTCAAGGGGCATTCGGATGCGGACGTGGTGCTGCATGCTCTTGCGGATGCCATTTACGGCGCGCTGGCCGATGGAGACATCGGCAAGCACTTCCCGCCCGGTGAAATGAAGTGGAAGGATGCCGACTCCTCGATCTTTCTCGAACACGCGTCGGAGCTGGTTCGGCAGCGCGGCGGGCGACTCGTCCATATGGACGCAACGATCATCTGCGAGCATCCAAAAATCGGCCCTCATGTCTGGGCCATGCGGGCGCGGATTGCGGAAATTGCGAGAGTGAGTGTGGATCGGGTTGCGATCAAGGCAACCACTTCGGAGCGCCTCGGCTTTACCGGTCGTGAGGAAGGTATCGCAGCGCAGGCCGTTGCCACCATCGAACTGCCGCGGAGTTAGACGATGCTCGATAACGAAACGCTGGCACTGGCAAAGAAGGTCAATGACCGGCTGATCCTGGCCGGTCATATGATGGTGACGGCGGAAAGCTGCACGGGTGGGCTGATCGCCGGGGCGATCACTTCGGTCTCGGGGTCGTCCGGCATGCTCTATGGCGGGTTTGTCACGTACTCCAACGATGCCAAGACAGCAATGATCGGTGTGCCCGCGGCATTGATCGCGCAATACGGGGCGGTTTCAGAACCGGTAGCGCGCGCCATGGCCGAAGGCGCCTTACGCAAGGCCAGCGTAGACCTGGCGATTTCGGTAACCGGCATCGCCGGGCCGGGCGGCGGATCGGACGAAAAGCCGATCGGGCTGGTTCATTTCGGACTGGCCACACCCGATGGGACACATCATCGCGAAGAGCGGTTCGGCGATCTGGGCCGCGACATGGTCCGGCAGGCCACGGTGCGCGTGGCGCTGGAAATGGTGATGGAGGTTTACGCCCCGTAGCGCTTGTGGGCCTCGGCCACAAACGCATCCATGATCTCTTCCTGCTTTGCCGCGAAAGCGGGTTCGGCCACTGAGCGGATCAGCGGATTGGCGATCTTGAAGTCGATGTCGAAGACGATAGCGGTCCCCTGCCCGTCTTCGGTGAAGCGCCAGGTGCTGTCGAGATGGCTGAACAGGCCATCAACTGCTCTGGCCTTCAATGTCATCGCTTCAGGATCGACCGCGATCCGGCTGGTATAAGCCTGGCTGATCGGGCCGAAGCGGATGTGCATGCGGGCATCGAATTTTTCGTTCGGATTTGCCGCATCGCGGCGCACTTCCATGCGCTCGCAGTGGGGGATGAATTTGGGATAAGTGTCGACGTCCGCCACCAACGCAAGCATTTGCGCTGCCGAGTGCGGCACATGCCGCTCCAAATGCTTCTGCATCAAGCCAGTCCGAGTTTTTCCTGCCGCGCCTTGCGCAGGGCGGCGAAATCCTCGCCCGCATGGTGCGAGGAGCGAGTGAGCGGGCTCGACGACACCAGAAGGAAGCCCTTGGTCTTGGCGACCGTAGCAAAGGATTTGAACTCCTCGGGAGTCACGAACCGCTCGACCTTGTGATGCTTGCGGGTCGGCTGGAGGTACTGACCGATGGTGAGGAAATCGACGTCTGCGACGCGCAGATCGTCCATGAGCTGAAGCACTTCGTTGCGCTCTTCGCCCAGCCCGACCATGATGCCGGACTTTGTGAACATCTGCGGATCGAGTTCCTTGACCCGCTGTAGAAGCCGGATTGAATGGAAATAGCGCGCGCCCGGGCGGACCGTGAGGTATTTGGACGGTACGGTTTCAAGATTGTGGTTGAAGACGTCAGGCTTTGCCGCAACGACGGTTTCCAGAGCGCCCGGCTTGCGCAGGAAATCGGGCGTCAGAATCTCGATGGTGGTTCTGGGATTGCGGGCGCGGATGGCCCGGATAACGTCGGCGAAATGCTGCGCACCGCCGTCGGCGAGATCGTCGCGGTCGACCGAAGTGATGACGACATGTTCGAGGCCAAGTTTTTCGACGGCCTTTGCAACGTTTTCGGGCTCATGGGGGTCGAGCGCGGTCGGCAGACCGGTGCGCACATTGCAGAAGGCGCAGGCGCGGGTGCAGATTTCGCCCATGATCATCATCGTGGCGTGCTTCTTGCTCCAGCACTCGCCGATGTTGGGACAGCCCGCTTCCTCGCAAACGGTGACGAGATTGTTCTCGCGCACGATCTGTTGGGTTTCGCGGTAAACGGCCGAACCGGGCGCCTTGACCCGGATCCAGTCGGGCTTGCGCAGCATCTCGGTGTCGGGACGCTTCGCCTTTTCAGGGTGTCTTGGAGATTTGGTGCCTACGGTATCGAGAAGAGTGACCATTGTGTCCTTTTCCGAACCCGTCAGGCTGATGTGTCCAACACCCTGACAAAGGTTACGACGAATACGGCCCCAGCGGCTGCCACGCTGAGCTGGCGCATGAGCCAGTTTGCTATCGGTACGTCAATGCCAAAATAGGCAATGGCGAAACTTACCGCGAGCGATCCGGCCACGCCTGCGGCCAGATAACGCCAGATCAAGTTGGTTCCAAACAGAAATGCGCCGATCAGGCCAATAACCAGTCCGACCAGCACCCAGTACATCAAGAGCTCTTGAGCCATGACGAACCCCAATATGGACGGTTTCAGATATCTATCCGCTCCATATTTACCACGGGTGCCTTCCTTCCTGAGAGGACATTGGATGAATTGCTTACCGAATTATCAACCTTGAATTTACTTTACGAACGATCGGCCGGCAAAGCCCTGAGCCATTTCATATGTTGAGTGCCTGACCGTATGCGTCAAGTACACTCTCCTTCATCGTTTCCGACAGGGTCGGATGGGGGAAGATGGTGTGCATCAGGTCTTCCTCGGTGGTTTCGAGATTCATCGCCACCACAAAGCCCTGAATCAGTTCGGTCACTTCGGCGCCAACCATGTGTGCGCCCAAAAGCTCGCCGGTCTTTTTGTCGAAGATGGTCTTGACCAGACCATCGGGCTCGCCCAGCGCGATTGCCTTGCCGTTGCCCACGAAAGGGAAACGGCCGACGCGGATGTCGCGGCCGGCTTCCTTGGCCTTCGCTTCAGTCATGCCGACGCTGGCCACTTGCGGTTCGCAATAGGTGCAGCCGGGGATCTTTGACTTGTCGAGGCCATGAACCGTCTTGCCGGCGATGGTTTCGACGGCGAGCACGGCCTCGTGCTCGGCCTTGTGGGCCAGCATTGGGGGGCCGGCGACATCGCCGATGGCCCAGATGCCGTCAACATTGGTGCGGCCATGGCCATCCACGACAATGACGCCGCGGTCAATCTTGACGCCAGCCTTTTCCAGCCCGAGATTTTCCGAATTGGCCTGAACCCCAACGGCAGAAATCAGGACATCGGCCTTGATTTCCTTCTTGTCGCCGTTCTTGAGCTCGACATGGGCGGTAATCCCGTCCTTGGATTTGTCGACCTTGGACACCTTGGCATCGGTCAAAATCGAAATGCCGCGCTTTTCGAATCGCTTGCGGGCCAGACCGGCGATCTCGGCATCCTCGACCGGCATGATCTGCGGCAGCAGTTCGATAACGGTCACTTCGGCGCCAAGCGAGCGATAGAAGGAGGCGAATTCAATGCCGATTGCGCCCGACCCCATCACGGCCACGGATTTCGGCATCTTCGCAGGCTTGAGGGCTTCGAAATAGGTCCAGATCTTATCGCCATCCGGTTCGATGCCGGGCAGCACGCGCGGGCGCGCGCCAGTCGCGACGATGATGTTCTTGGCTTTGTAGGTGCCTTCGCCCAGTGTCGTCTTGGGTTTGGGATGCTGAGGTTCGACGGCCTTCTTTTTGGTCGCCTCGACCTTGATCTCACCGGGCTTGGTGATAGTTGCCTCGCCCCAGATGATATCGACCTTGTTCTTTTTCATCAGGAACTGAACGCCATCATTCATCCGGCCGGCAATACCGCGCGAGCGCTTGACGATGGCCTCGATATCGAACCCGAACGTGTCGGCTGTCAGCCCGTAATCCTTGGCATGATCCATGTGGCCGTAGATTTCGGCCGAGCGCAGCAGCGCCTTGGTCGGGATGCAGCCCCAGTTCGAACAGATGCCCGCCATGTGCTCGCGCTCGACGATTGCGGCCTTGAGGCCCAACTGGGACGCGCGGATGGCCGCAATATAGCCGCCGGGACCGGCGCCGATCACGATGATATCGTATTGATCTGCCATGGCTTTCCTCTTGGTTCGGGGCTAGAGCCCCAGCATGTCCTTGACGAGCGGCGCCAGTGCGTCGCCGATTGCGCGTGTGTTGGCCGGGTCGAGATGCACGCCATCAGCCGGATCGGCTTTGGCGACCGTTGCCGCATCGAAGAATTGGCAGCCAAGTTCGTCGGCGACACGCTTGTAATGGTGCGCCAGCTGGCGGCTTTCCGCGATTGTCTCACTGAACCTGGGGTCCAGCGGGGGGCTGGCCGGTTCGATGCAATGGGGTGGTGATATCAGGAGAAGCTGAGCTTGCGGAGCCTCTGCTCTGACGATTTCACCCAGCCGCTTGATGCCGCGCGAAGCGCCCAGGGCACTGCCGCAGACAAAGCTTTTCATGTCGTTGGTGCCGAGCATGATGGCGACGGCATCGAGCGGGGCGTGGCTGTGGATCAGCGTCGGCAGGATACGCGCGCCATTGCGGTCTGCCGTGGTGGTGAAGTCGTCAAAGGCGGTGCTACGACCGCCCAGACCTTCGGCAATAACCCGCGCCTTGCCGCCCAGCCCGACTTCGAGCCGGGTCGGCCAACGGTCTTCATAGGCGTGGCGCCGGCCCTGTACGACAGCGTCGGAGCCATAGGTGAGACTGTCGCCATAGGCGAGGATGGTTTTCATCAGGGGCGCCTCAAGCCAGCATCATCACGGGCGTTTCGATCAGCTTCTTGAACGCGGCCAGAACTTCTGCCCCGAGGGCTCCATCGACCGAGCGGTGATCGCATGAAAGCGTCACGGTCATGAAGCTGCCGGTCTTGATCTGACCCTTTTCCGCATAGACCCGCTCTTCGCCCGCACCGACGGCAAGGATGGTGCCGTGCGGCGGGTTGATGACGGCGCCGAAATGCTTGATGCCGTACATGCCCAGATTGGAGACCGCCGACGCGCCACCCTGATATTCATGGGGAGCAAGCTTTTTCGACCGCGCGCGGGTGGCCAGATCCTTGACCTCGTCGGAAATCTGGCGAAGGCTCTTGGTGTCGCAGGATTTGACGACCGGGGTGAACAGCCCGCCAGGCACGGCGACCGCCACGGCGACATCCGAGCGGTGATGATAGAGGATCGAATCTCCGGCCCATGTGGCGTTGGCTTTTGGCACCTGCTGAAGCGCAATGGCCCAGGCCTTCATGATGAAATCATTGACCGAAAGCTTGTAGCCGGGTTTGCCGTCCTTGTCTTTGGGAGCGGCCGCGTTGATTTCCTCACGCGCTTTCATCAGCGCGTCGATATTGCAATCGAGCGTAAGATAGAAATGCGGCACGGTCTGCTTGGATTCGGTCAGGCGGGCGGCAACGGTCTTGCGCATGCCGTCATTGGGCACGATGTCATAGGTGCCCTCCTCGTACATGGCCAGAACCTGGTTCTTGCCCAGACCGGCAGCCAGTGGCGCACCGGTGGCGGGGGCCGTGCCCGGCTTTGTCGAAACGCCGTCCTTTTTGGCCTTCTCGATATCGGCCTTGATCACGCGCCCTTTGGGGCCCGAGCCGGAAACGGCGGCAAGATCGATCCCGGCGTCCTTGGCGAGACGCCGCGCCAGTGGCGAGGCGAAAACGCGCTTGCCGTCAGACTTGGGCGCGGGAAGCGGCTCGGGAGGTGGCTTGGCATCGGAGCTCGAAGACGGCGCCTTGGGCGTGTCTTTCGACTTTTCCTCTGCCTTGGGTTCCTCGGCATCAGCCTTGGGTTCGTCCTTCGGCGCTTCGGTCTTCGGCGCTTCGGTCGTGGGGGCGGGTGCGGCCTCGTCGATGTCGGAGGCGCTCTCGCCCTCTTCGAGCAGGACGGCAATCACGGCGTTGACCTTGACGTTCTCGCTGCCTTCGGAGACCAGAATCTTGCCGATGGTGCCTTCGTCGACCGCTTCCACTTCCATGGTCGCCTTGTCGGTTTCGATCTCGGCGATCACGTCTCCGGACGAAACGCTATCGCCTTCCTTGACGTGCCACTTGGCCAGAGTGCCCTCTTCCATGGTGGGCGACAGGGCGGGCATCGTGATGTTGATAGGCATCGCAAGAGCCTCCCTTAGCTGCGGTAGGTGACGGCGTTGACCGCGGCGATGACCTCGTCGACGCTGGGCAGGGCCAGCTTTTCGAGGTTGGCGGCGTAGGGCATGGGCACGTCCTTGCCGGTCACCCGGGTGACCGGTGCGTCGAGGTAATCGAAGGCGCGTTCCATGAGGCGGGCCGAGATTTCCGAGCCGATACCGCCCTGCGGCCAACCTTCCTCGACGGTAACGATGCGACCGGTCTTTTTCACCGATTCAATCACCGTATCGATATCGAGCGGACGCAGGGTGCGCAGGTCGATCAGTTCGACATCGACGCCGGCGGCAACCAGCTTTTCGGTGGCCTGGGTGGCGTAGCGCATGCCCATGGAGAAGGACACGATGGTCACGTCCTTGCCTTCACGCGCGATGCGCGCCTTGCCGATCGGCAGAACGAAATCGTCCATCTTGGGCACTTCGCCGGTGGTGCCATAAAGAAGTTCGTTTTCGAGGAAGACGACCGGATTGGGCGACCGGATCGCGGCCTTGAGCAGCCCTTTGGCGTCGGCCGCGGTATAGGGCGCGATAACGGTCAGGCCGGGAACGTGGCTGTACCAGGCCGAATAATCCTGGCTGTGCTGGGCACCGACGCGCGAAGCAACACCGTTGGGGCCACGGAACACCATGGGCGCGGTCACCTGCCCCCCCGACATGTAGAGCTGCTTGGCGGCGGAATTGATGATCTGGTCGATGGCCTGCATGCCAAAGTTCCACGTCATGAACTCGACGATGGGCTTGAGGCCCGCAAACGCCGCGCCCACGCCCAGACCGGCAAAGCCATGCTCGGTGATCGGGGTATCGATAACCCGCTCGGCGCCGAATTCCTGCAGCAGGCCCTGGGTGACCTTATAGGCGCCCTGATATTCGGCCACTTCCTCGCCCATGACAAAGACGTCCTTGTCGGCGCGCATTTCCTCGGCCATGGCGTCGCGCAGGGCTTCACGAACCGTTATGGTCACCATCTCGACATCGTCGGGGATATCGGGATCGTCCTGCGGTTTGAACTGCGGCGCGGCGGGTGCGTCCTTGGCCTTTGTCGTGGGCTCGGTTTTTTCGGCCGCTTCGGTATCGGGGCCGGGCTTTTCGGATTCCTTTGGCTCGTCGGAGCCAATTTCGGGCGTCGCGACATCGTCGGCGCTCTCACCCTCGCCCAACAACGCGGCGATCGGGGTGTTGACCTTGACGCCTTCGGTGCCCTCGGCGACGAAAATCTTGCCGATCACGCCTTCATCGACGGCCTCGACTTCCATGGTGGCCTTGTCGGTCTCGATCTCGGCCAGGACATCGCCGGGGCCGACCTTGTCACCTTCCTTGACGATCCACTTGGCAAGAGTGCCCTCTTCCATGGTGGGCGAGAGCGCGGGCATAAGAATATCGGTTGGCATATCGTGAGGTCTCCCTGCCGGCGCTTATACGGTGATGTCGGTATAGAGCTCGGACGTTTCGGGCTCGGGATCGTTGGTGGCAAAGTCCGCGGCTTCCGTGACGATGGCGCGAATATCCTTTTCGATATCCTTGAGTTCGTCCTCGCTGGCAAATTTCTGCTCGAGAATGCGCTTTCTGACCTGCTCGATCGGATCGCGCTCGGAGCGCATGGTGGTCACTTCGTCTTTGGAGCGGTACTTGGCCGGATCGGACATGGAATGGCCGCGATAGCGATAGGTCAGCATTTCGAGAATATAGGGCCCCTTGCCCGACCGGGCATGTTCGATGGCCCGCTCGGCGGCTTCCCTGACCATGCGCACATCCATGCCGTCGACCTGTTCGCCCTCGATGCCGAAGGACACACCGCGCTGGGACAGATCGGTGGTCGAGGCGGATCGCTCGACGGAGGTGCCCATGGCGTATTTGTTGTTCTCGATCACATAGACGACCGGCAGCTTCCAGAGCTTGGCCATGTTGAAGCTCTCATAGACCTGGCCCTGATTGGCCGCACCGTCACCGAAATAGGTGATCGAAACCGATCCATCGCCGCGATATTTCGAAGCGAAGGCCAGCCCGGTACCAAGCGAAACCTGCGCCCCGACGATGCCGTTGCCGCCATAAAAACGATGTTCGTTGGAGAACATGTGCATCGAGCCGCCCTTGCCCTTGGACAGCCCGCCCTTGCGGCCGGTCAACTCGGCCATGACGCCTTTGGGGTCGAGCCCCATGACCAGCATGTGCCCGTGGTCGCGATAGCCGGTAATCTGGGCGTCTTCGCCCTTCTTGGACGCCATGGTGATGCCGGTAACGACAGCTTCCTGGCCGATGTAAAGGTGACAGAACCCGCCAATCAGACCCATGCCGTACATCTGGCCGGCTTTTTCTTCAAAGCGCCGGACAAGCAGCATTTCGCGGAAAGCGTGGAGTTCCTCTTCCTTTGTGAATTCGGGGGCATTGGATTTGGCCTTGGCGGCCGTCGCTTTACGCGCCATGCGATATCTCCGGAAAGAACGTCATCGCTGCCGCCACCCTTTTGGAGGCTGGACGGGATGCTGAATGCATTGATGCACAATAGACCGAAGGACGCCAGACGCCAAGCGCCGCTACGAAGCCGAAACAATACGCATATCATTGATTTCATAGCACAAAAGACGATAAACATAATTGCGGTTAATTTTATTTCTTAACCGCAATCCGATTAACTTGGATCGTCGGGAACGATTATGATGTCGTCGGGATGCACCAGGCCGAGAAGCGCGCGGGCCCGCTCCGTCAGGATGTCTGGATCGAGCCGCCGCGGGTCAAACAGGGCTATCCGATGCTCATAGGAATCGATCTCGGTTTCGAGAGCCGCCCTGCGGGCCTCCAGCACCTTGATTTCTTCCAACATTTCCCGCTGGCTGTCGATCCCGAACGTTCCGGTGACGACATGATAACCCAGATAGCCCTGAAACGCGAGCAGGCCGGCGGTGATGCCGAGCTTGACCAGGATCGATGGGCGTTTGACGCGGGTGGGCATGAGATCGGACGATACGCAGGAACTGGAAGGCTCCTTATCGCACAGCTATGCTTAAGGACTGGTTTCCGGCGCTGCCAACGGCGCGTGATCGCATCGAAAAAGGGGCGCCCGAGGCGCCCCCTGCCCTGTTACTGCCCCTTGAGGATAGAACGGCCGGCGTAACGCGCCGAGGTCCCAAGGAACTCTTCTATGCGGATCAGCTGGTTGTACTTGGCTAGCCGGTCCGAGCGGGCCAACGAGCCGGTCTTGATCTGCCCGCAATTGAGCGCGACGGCGAGATCGGCGATTGTCGAGTCCTCGGTCTCACCGGAACGGTGCGACATGACCGAGGTGTAGGACGCCTTGTGCGCCATCTCGACGGCCTGCAGGGTTTCCGAGAGCGAGCCGATCTGGTTGACCTTGACGAGGATCGAGTTGGCAACACCCATCTTGATGCCCGAATTGAGGCGCTCGGTATTGGTGACGAACAGATCGTCGCCGACCAACTGAACCTTCGAGCCGATGGCTTCGGTCAGGGCCTTCCAGCCCTCCCAATCGTCTTCGGCCATGCCGTCTTCGATCGAGATGATCGGGAAGCGGGTGGTGAGGTCTTCAAGGTAACGGACCATGTCGTCCGAACCCAGCGTCTTGCTCTCGCCCTTGAGATTGTAGCTGCCATCCTTGAAGAATTCCGTCGAAGCGCAATCGAGCGCCAGATAGACGTCCTCGCCCGGTGCGTAGCCGGCCTTTTCAATCGACTTCATGATGAAGCCAAGGGCGTCCTCGGTGGAATTGAGATTGGGTGCAAAGCCACCTTCGTCACCCACATTGGTATTGTGCCCCTCGGCAGCCAGCCCCTTTTTCAGGGTATGGAAGATTTCCGAACCGATCCGCACCGCGTCAGCGATCGAGTCCGCACCGACCGGCATGATCATGAATTCCTGGATGTCGATCGGGTTGTCGGCATGTTCGCCGCCAT
>NZ_CAXAXY010000067.1:0-14579 GCF_963972885.1 uncultured Pelagibacterium sp.
TGGTCGAGATTTACAAGACCAAGATGGCCGAGGCCAATCCGGGCGCCGATCTCGCTCTGCTCGATCCCCCCGACGGACTTGAAGCGGTCAACGTGGCCAAGGAAGACCGCGGCTACGCCATCCACGCCATGAGCGAGAACAAGGAAGCCGCTTTCGCGGTTCTCGATTTCCTCGCCAGTCCCGAAGGCCAGTTCATCGACCGCATGGGTGTCGAGGGTGAGCATTACACCCGCAACGGCGATAGTTTCGAAGTGCTGCCCGCCATGGGCGGCTGGTATCCGCGCTTCTGGACGGCAAACCCTGACTATTGGACGCCGCCCGTCCCGTTGCTCTCGGACGTGGCTCAGGGTTCGCTTGAGCAAGGCGCCGAATATTTTGTCGCCGACAACGCCTTTGTCTGGCCCGCGGACCTCGCACCGAGTGTTGATGCGGCCGAACAATATTATCGCACCTCGGTGTTCCGCTTCGTTTCTGGTGAATGGTCGATGGACCAGTGGGACCAGTATGTCGAGGGATGGTACGCCGCCGGGGGCCAGGCGATGACCGATCACGCAAGGACCGTTCTTCCATGACCACACTGCAGAACACGGGCCCGGCTTTCAAAAGCCGGGTCCGCGGACTGCTCCATGGCGTCGCCTTCGGCGACGCCATCGGGGCGCCCGTCGAAAAGCTCACTCCGGCGGAAATCCAGTCCATGTATGGGCGGGTCAATTCTCTGGACAACCAATGGCATCGCACCAGCCGCGACCCGGCCGCCGGCAATGGACGCGTGCGCGGCAATGGCATCGTCACCGACGATACGCTCATGACCCTCTCGCTCATGGCCGTCTATAATGAAACCGGCCGCCATATCGACGCCTGGGACATGGCCGACGGGATGGTGCGCCAGATCGCCTGGGTCAAACGCTACGTTCCAGAGCTCCAGCGCGAATGTCCGCTGCTCGAGCGCCTGTTCTATCCCGAGAAATGGATTTTCCAACGCCACCAACTCTCCGGCTGCGATCCGCGCCAGGGCGGGATCGGCAACATGGTCAATTGCGGTGCAGCGATGTATATTGCGCCGATCGGCGTCGTGAACGCGTGTGATCCGCGCGCCGCCTATGACGAGGCTATCGCGTTCGCCTCGGGCCATCAGCAAAGCTATGGGCTGGAAGCTGCCGGCGTTCTGGCCGCCGCCGTCGCTGCCGCCTTCGTTCCTGGGACAAGCATCGATGCCGTGGTCGATACCGCCTATGGCCTCGCCAAGGACGGCACCCGTGCCGCCATCGGCGCGATTGCCGAAACCGCCAGGGATTTGCGCATCAGGGGAGCCGGTCATGCCGAGGTGGTACAGGCGTTTCATCAGGCCATCCTGCCTTTTTCGCCGCTCGGCGACGATCTGGACCACACCGCTGCAAAGGCTGGCCGACCGACCCAGAATTATCAGCCCTCCCGGTTCTTCTCGATCGAGGAGTTGCCCCTGGCCCTGGGCTTTGCGCTTGTCGCCGATGGCGATTTCCGCCGGGCCGTCGAAGACGGCGTCAATTCGGGTCGCGATACCGATTCCATCGGGGTGATGGCCGGAGCGATCCTTGGCGCGATGCACGGGGAAGCCGTCATCGATGCCGGTGAAGCCGACCAGATCGACACGATCAACAGGCTGGACCTTGCCGGCGAAGCCGCCCGCTTTGCCGCAACGTGCAGCACCATAATGAGCGTCGACCAGAAGCGTCTGGAAACGCTCGGTGCTCAGCGTGCAGCCATCCTTGAAGCGCCCGTCAGCGCGGCGCAGAACTGATACCCCTTTTTCAAACAGGAATTTGAATGCTTTCCTCCTCCGATCTCGTCCACCGCATCTATTCGGGCTTTCTGGGCAAGGCCATTGGCGTGCGCCTTGGCGCGCCGGTCGAGCCGACCATCTGGAGCTATGAGCGGATCCGCGACACCTATGGCGAGATCACCGGCTATCTGCGCGATTTCAAGACGTTTGCGGCAGATGACGACACGAACGGTCCCGTCTATTTCATCCGCGCCATGCGCGATTACCAGCTTGTGCCCACACCGCACGAAGTTGCCAAGACCTGGCTCAACTATGCCGCGGAGGGCCACGGCATGTATTGGTGGGGCGGCTATGGCCGTTCGACCGAGCACACCGCGTACCTCAATTTGCGTGCCGGCATCGAAGCGCCGCAATCGGGTTCGATAGCCCAGAATGGCGCAGCGATTGCCGAACAGATCGGTGGGCAGATCTTTATCGACAGCTGGGGCTGGGTGAACGCAGGCAATCCCGAACGTGCCGCCGAGATGTCGGCCAGCGCCGCTTCGGTCGCCCATGATGGAGAAGGGCTCAACGGTGCCCGATTCTGCGCCGCGATGATCGCTGCAGCGTTCACCGCAAAGTCGGTCGAGCAATTGTTCGAAATCGGCCTTTCGGTCATCCCTTCGGATTCAACCTATGCCGCCGTCGTCAGGGCCGTGCTCGGCCAGCATCAAAATGACCCCGATGACTGGCGCGCCTGCCGCGATCTTTTGACCCGCGACTGGGGCTATGACCGCTATCCGGGTGTCTGCCACATCATTCCAAATGCCGGTGTTCTGGCGCTCGCCATGATCTACGGCAAGGGCGAACTCTGCCGCACCGTCGAGATCGCCACAATGTGCGGTTGGGACACCGACTGCAACGCCGGCAATGCCGGGGCGATCATCGGCACCTTCGAGGGTGTCCAGCCGGGCTGGGACAAATACCGCAAGCCCATCAACGATATGGTCGTGACATCGGGCGTCACCGGCGCGCTCAACATCGTCGATATCCCCAATTTCGCCCGCGAACTGGCGACGCTCGCCCTGCAACTGGACGGCAAGAATGTGCCTGAAGGCTGGGCAGAGGCGATGGACGATCGCGGCATCCATTTCGACTTTTCGCTGCCCGGCTCCACACATGGGTTCAAGACTTCGGGCACCAACCAGCTCGAACTGAGCTGGACCGACAAGGACAATGGAGCAGGAGTTGGCGCTCTGGAGATCCTCATCGACCGTTTCGAGCGTGGGCAGTCAGGCAAGGTGTTCTGGAAACCGTTCTACCGGCGTGCCGATTTCGACGATGAGCGCTACCGCCCGATGTTCTCGCCGCTGGTTGCCAGCGGACAGACCGTATCGTTCGATATCTTCATGGAGCCATGGGAAGGCGATGGCCATTTGCGCATCGCGCCCTATGTCCGTGCCACGATGAGCAAGACGATCGTCGAAACCGGGGCTTACCAGCAGCCGGCTGCAGGGTCCTGGACCCATATCGAATTTACAGTGCCCGACGCCGATGGCGAAGCCATCGACGAAATCGGTCTCGACATCGAATATTTCGGCCGGCTCAAATTTCTGGGCAAGCTCCATCTCGCCAATTTCCGCGTCACCGGCAAAGGCACAACCCGCATCGATCCGGCAAAAGAGGTCGAGGAGTGGGATGCCATCACCCGATTTACCTGGAACCGGGGCTATTGGAAGAAGGACGGCGCAACCATCACCGGTCTCACCGATACCGATGCCGATCTGTGGACGGGTCACCTTTATACGCGTGATGCCGTCGTCAGCGCCGAGATCACCCCACAGTCGGGCGCCTCGCATCTTGTGAGTTTTCGGGCCCAGGGCACGTCGCGTTTCTACGCCGCCGGATTTGAGGACGGCAAGCTCCGGATTATCCGCGAAGACTTCGGCAAGAGCGTCCTGGCCGAGACCGATTTCGCCGTCGAATTTGGCCGCACCTATCGTCTCGCAGTCGACGTCAAGGAGACCTCCATTGCCGTCAGCGTCGATGGCGAGAAGCTTCTGACAGCAAGCGATGACCGTTTCGCTTACGGGCAGGCCGGCGTCCGGCTGGGCGGTCCAGGCCGGCTTGCGGTCTCCAAGTTTGAAATCGTCGAGCAATAGAGGCCGACAGGGAGGATTTCGATGTCCCAGATCACGCTCAGGAATGTCCACAAGCGCTACGGTCAGGTGCCCGTGCTCAACGACATCTCCATCGACATCGCGCAAGGTGAATTTGTCGTTCTGGTTGGCCCATCGGGGTGCGGAAAATCGACATTGCTGCGCATGATCGCCGGGCTCGAGGACATAACGGGCGGCGATGTGGAAATCGGCGGCAAGGTGGTCAACACCATGCCGGCCAAGCAGCGCGACCTCGCCATGGTGTTTCAGTCCTACGCGCTTTATCCGCACATGAAGGTCGCCGACAATATGAGCTTTGCGCTCAAGCTGGCTGGCCAGCCCAAGACCGAGATCGAGGACAGGGTGAAGATCGCCGCCGACATTCTGGGCCTCGAAAACCTCCTCGACCGCCTGCCGCGCGAGCTTTCGGGCGGGCAGCGCCAGCGTGTTGCCATGGGCCGCGCCATCGTGCGCAATCCCACCGCCTTCCTGTTCGATGAACCGCTTTCCAATCTCGATGCCAAGCTGCGCGTCAAGATGCGCTCGGAGATCAAGAAACTGCACCAGCGGCTGGGCAAGACGATGATCTATGTCACCCACGACCAGACCGAGGCTATGACGCTGGCCGACCGCATCGTCGTCCTGCATGATGGCAATATCGCCCAACTGGGCACGCCGCTCGAGGTGTATCAGGACCCGGCCAACGCCTTTGTTGCCGGTTTCATTGGATCGCCCGAGATCAATTTGCTCGCCGCCAAAACTCTTGGCTCCGACGCTGCCGAAGTCGAGATGACCGACGGCACCCGCATGCCGCTTCCCGGGCCGGTGACACTCGAAAAAGGTACGCCGGTCACATATGGCATTCGGCCGCAGCATTTCACCGTGTCCGATACCGGCATCAACGCCGAGATCGTTCTGGTCGAACCCACCGGCGACAGCCAGGAACTCGTCGTGCGCGTTGGGCAGACCGAACTTTCGGTGGTGCTGCACAATCGGGCAATCCTTTCGGCCGGGGAGACGATCTTTATCGCACCCGATGCGGGCAAGGCGCTGCTGTTTGACACCAGGTCCGGCGCGAGGCTGCGCTGATGGTGCGAAGGTTCACCCCCGACGCCGAAGGTCCGCTCAAGGGCGTAAAGGTCATTGACCTCTCACGGCTGGTGGCGGGGAACATGACCTCGCTCCAACTTGGCGATTTCGGCGCCGAGGTGATCAAGGTCGAACCGCCCGCCGGCGACCCCTTGCGCGCCTGGAAGGACGGCGGCGCATCGTTTTTCTGGAAGGTCTATGGCCGCAACAAGCGCTCTATAGCCCTCGATCTTCGCCGTCCTGCAGCCATGGCGGCCCTCTGGTCGCTTATCGATGGCGCCGATGTGCTGATCGAGAACTACCGCCCCGGTACGCTCGAAAAGATGGGGCTTGGCCCCGACGCGCTGCATGCGCGCAATAGCGGGCTGATCGTGTTGCGGGTGTCGGGCTATGGACAGACTGGGCCCTATGCTCACCTTCCCGGCTTCGGCACGATCGTTGAAGCGATGAGCGGTTACGCCTATCGCACCGGCTTTCCCGACCGCGAACCGGTCCTTCCGCCACTCGCGCTGGCCGATATGATCGCCGGCGTTTATGGCGCATCCGCTGTCACCACGGCGTTGCTGGCGCGGGAAAAGGGGCAGGCCAAGGGTCAGGTCATCGATCTTTCGCTGCTCGAGCCGATCTTTTCCGTACTCGGCCCCGAAGCCGCTATCTTTGCAAAGACCGGCACCGTTAAGGAGCGCATCGGGTCCGCGTCGAACACATCGTGCCCCCGCAACGTCTATATCTGCGCCGACGGCAAATATCTCGCCCTCTCGGGTTCGACACAGGCGGTCGCCGAACGGATTTTCAGGATCATCGGGCGGGCTGACATGATCGATGACCCGAGGTTTGCAACGAACGCAGACCGCATCAAGCACCGCGATCTCGTCGATGCTGCAATCGGGGGCTGGTTTTCGGCCCGCACCAGCGAGGATGCCCTGCAGATCATGCGCGACGCCGGGGCAACGGTGGGCCCGATCTATTCCATTGCCGACGCCTACGAGGACAAGCACTTCCGTGAGCGCGACGTGTTCGTCGATCTCGAAGACGCCGACTTTGGCGCCCTGCCCATGCACAATGTCCTGCCGCGCCTTTCGGCGACGCCCGGCGGGTTCTACCGCCCGGCGCCCGAACTCGGTGCCGATGGCGAGGCCATTCTGGCCGAAATCGGCCTTGCCCCGGACGGCATTGCCGCCGCACTGGACGTTTCGCAATGAGATTACGCTCGCTGCTTTACGTCCCTGCCGACAATGAGCGCTTCATCGCCAAGGCTCATGAACGCGGCGCCGATGCGATCATTCTCGACCTTGAAGATTCCGTGCGTCCCGAACATCGCGATGCAGCTCGGAAAAGCCTTGGCACCTCCATCCGCTTGGCCGGGCAAGCCGGCGCCAAGGTGTTTGTGCGCATCAATACCGAAAGCGCGACCGAAGACGCCAGCGCAGCAGCAGGCTCCGATGGCCTCTACGTGCCCAAGGCCAGTCGCGCCCGCATCGAGGCACTGGCGACCGATGGTCCAAACCTTCCGCTCTTTGCCCTGGTCGAAGACCCGATGGCGCTTCTCGACGTCGCCGCCATTGCCGCCCACTCCGCGGTCTCCGGCCTTGCAGCCGGCGGCGAAGACCTTGCGACAGCTCTAGGCGCCGTCCCCGATCCCGACGTGTTGCGCACGCCCAAGCTCCTGATCCACTATGCGGCAAAGGCCCATGGAAAACTCTCCCTCGGCCTTTTCCGCTCCATCGCCGACTACGCTGACCTGTCCGCCATCGAGCATGCAGCCAAAGAGGCCCGACGGCATGGCTTTGATGGTGCAAGCTGCGTGCACCCGTCGGCAGTACCGATCCTCAACGCCGTTTTTGCTCCCACATCCGAGGAGCTCGATTGGGCCCACCGCGTCCTCGCCACTGCGGAAACGAACAAAGCCGGAGCCTTCAGGGTCGATGGCCGCATGATCGATGCCCCGATCATCGCCCGCGCCCGCTCGATCCTTTCTCAGACCTGAACCACAGCAAACGCGGAGGAGGCGTTTCATCATGTCCAATCTTGCAAGGGGACTCCTTGTGCCGGTCCTCATCGGCACATTGATGGTGCCGGTCATAGCCCAGGAGATCACCATCGAGACGATGGCCTCGCCTGCCCTGGCCAATGACGACAATCCTCAAACCGAGGATTTGAGCTATACCCTCTATCTCCCCGCCGGCTATGAAGCTGCGGGCGATACGCGCTATCCCGTCCTCTATCTGCTGCACGGCAGCGGCGGAGAGGCGGATGCGTGGGAGGACTTCTGGCCCATCCTCGACACCATGATCCTTGAGGGCACCGTGCCACCGGTCATCGCCGTCGCACCGGTCACCGGCAACTCCTACTGGGTTGATTCGGCGACCTTCGGCGCCGCTGAAACCGCCGTCATCGACGATCTGATTCCTCACATCGATCAAACTCTTGCCACCATCCCTGAACGCGATGGCCGGGCGCTTGTTGGCTTTTCCATGGGCGGTTTTGGCGCCGCACGCTATGGTCTTGCCTACCCCGACCTCTTTGCCGCCGCAACGCTGCTCAGTCCAGCCCTTCAGCAGGCCCAGCCCCCTGCTACTGCCGGCGCCGTCAGCCGTGGCTCGTTTGGAGACCCTTACGATCCCGCGCGCTGGGATGAGCTGAATTATCCGGCGCTTATCGAGACCTACGCCGCCCAGGATCATCGCGTGCCGTTCTTCATTGTCGCCGGTGACGATGACTGGAACCACCTCTCGGAAAAGGAAGACCTCCCCGGCGACGCCACCAGATACAACATGGAGGTCCAGGCAGTGGCCTTCTATACGGCTCTCCACCGCGAAAACATCTTCGATGCCGATTTCGAAAAGTGGGAAGACGTTCCCGCCAGCCCGGCTGAATTGCGCATCGTCGATGGTGGACACGACATGGAGGTCTGGGGGCCTGGTTTTAGCGAGGGCCTCGCCTACATGTTCGCCAACGGTCTGTCTGCACCCACGGAAAACTGAATCCGCTCCCCGGAGCTGGAACGCTCCGGGGCCTAAAGCCCCAGTATCTCCCGAGCCCTCATGACCCGCCCTGGCTTTTCCCCTTACGTCCCGCGTCCCATCGACAGGCCCGCTGTTGTGCCGCTCACCCCTGACGCCGATCTCTCTGTGCTTGACGAGGCCAAGATTTTTGCCGCACCCGCCGACCCGGCCGATTGGCCGGCCTGGCGGGCCGCCATTACGCGCTGGCGGGACGAGGCCCGGAGCCAGATCGACTATACTCCGCACCGCTACAACACGATGGCCGAGGCCGGACCGCGTATCGTGGAAATGGTCTGGCTGTGGGACGAACGGCTTTACGACTTTGCCACCGGGCGTTTCACCGTGGATGCCTATATCGACTCCGGCGAGGCCGAATTCGGTGGTTTCGACGCGGTCATGCTCTGGAACGCCTATCCCGTTCTCGGCATCGATGCCCGCGACCATTTCGCGTTCTTTGAAGACATTCCCGAGCTGCCCGATGTCGTTGCCGCCTTCCAGCGGCGTGGCGTCAAGGTCTATTTCACCTATTACCCCTGGGAGACGGGCTCGGGACCCGAAGCGATCGAGAAGGTAACGGCGATCGTTGAGCGATGCGGCTTTGATGCGGTGTTTCTCGATTCCTCCAAGCAAGCCTCCTCGCGCCTGCGCGCCGCCCTCGATGCCATCGACCCTTCGATTCCCATCGAGTGCGAATCCCGCGTGCCCTTGGCCCAGATTGCCGATCAGACAATGAGTTGGGCACAGTGGTTCGCCGATTCCGAAGTCCCCGGCGTCCTGCGTGCCAAATGGTTCGAGCGCCGCCACGAATTGCATCATATCCGGCGCTGGAACCGCTCGCATCTCGACGAGCTCCATTCCGCCTGGCTCAACGGCACCGGCGTTCTGGTATGGCCGGTGGTGTTCGGCGTGTGGGTCGGCTGGAACGCGCGCGACCGCGCCATTCTTGCCCATATGCGGCGGCTCTATCTCGAAAACGCCGATCACTTCATCTCGGAGAACTGGACGCCGCTTGCGGACCATCCCGGCCAAGACGCAAAAATTTATGCCTCCCGATGGGAAACCAAAACCGGCCGTCTCTGGACCCTCGCCAATCGCGGCGAAGATTACACTGGCCCCATCTTGTCGATCGAACCGGAGCAGAAAGAACAGGGGATCTGGATCGATCTGGTCTCCGGCGAGATACTTGCAGCCGCGCGGCAGGCGGACGGCCGTATCGCTCTTTGTGGCACCATGCCTGCCGGCGCCATTGCCTGCATCGCCAACCGCGCCGCGCCTCCCGCTGCCGCTGGCCCCGATATCGCCTCGGCCGCACACGATTTTCCTGCCCGTGTCGCCGAGCGTGTTCCAGCGCCCTTCGTTCTGCACCAGAACGGACCGGCCGGCATGACAGAGCTCGACGTCCCCGATGGCGATTTGACGGCTACGTACCGACTGCGCGAAACAGCGCTTTATGGCGAAGCGCCTTACGTCGAGGAATGGAAACCTCTACCGCCCCGCCTGCACCAGATCGCGACAATGACTCGCCCGCTCTATGCGCACCGCATTGCCATTGCGCGCGATGAGGTCACCAACGGCCAATTTTTTCAATTTCTGTCCCATACCGCCTACCAGCCCGCCCGTCCCGAGCGCTTTCTGGCGCACTGGCACAACGGAGCGCCGCGCCCCGGCACAGAAAGCGATCCCGTCACCCATATCGAGCTCGACGACGCCCGCGCCTATGCGGAATGGAAACGATTGCGCCTGCCCACCGAGGACGAATGGCAGATAGCGGCGCAACAGGGCCTGCTCAACCGTGCCGAACCGCTGGTCTGGAACCTGACCGAAAGCGAGCACCGCGACGGGCGTACGCGCTTTGCCATTCTCAAGGGCGGCTGTGCGCGCCTATCCCAGGTTTCGGACTGGTACGTGGAATCCGGCCCGTTGCCGCCGGAGCGCTCGGTAAAACTTCTCACCGTTGGCGCCGGCCTCGCCCGCTCCCCCATGATCGGCTTCCGTTGCGCTGTCGATATCGGGAGCGATGGCTAGCGAACCGACATAACCGTTGCACCCGCAACAGCGTAACAAAGTTCTGCACGATCCAATCGCGCCGAGCCACCAATCCGCTGTGATCGTGCAGGCCATGCCCAACCAACAAAAAATAAGCTTTCAATCGGAGCCGAGCGCGATCATCAGGAAGCGGCATGTCACACACGCGGCACGACAAGAAGCGGTTGCTCAACCGTGTCCGCAGAATTGCCGGGCAGATCGAGGCTGTGGAACGCGCGTTGGAGGAAGAGCGCGAATGCGCCAGCGTGATGCAACTCGCAGCCTCCGCAAGGGGTGCGCTCGGCGGGCTGATCGCCGAGCTCATGGAAGACCATGTCCGAATGCATATGACCGATGGCGTCAACTCCAAGGAGGATACGGAGGCCCTTATTGCCGTGATGCGCGCTTACATGCGTTGACCTTACTGGGAGCAATTCGGCTCCCCGGTTCCTGAACGAAGCACCGGGCCGACCCGAAACTCGGTCCGGGTTTTCTGCGTGGGAAACGCGGGCCTGATCCACATACCCCTCCCCCCTATATTATTGAAATAACTATTGTTTTTCTCTTGACCCCTCACGATAAACTCATACGCTCAGTTCAAGTTTTCGCTCAATTAGGCGCTGCGAGATCGGTGCCCGGAAACCAAGGTAAACGTTCGGGGAAATCTAATGGGGCAAAAGACAATCATGCCAGCAAGGCTTGCCGCAATGCTTGTTATAGGAGTAGCCGCTTTTTCGGTCACACCGGTCAATGCGCATTTCCTTTCCATATTTGCGCCGCTCGCGGTCATGGATGGTCCGACCGAAACCAATGTGGATGTCTTGTTCTGGCACCCTCTGGGGGGTGCCCATGTGATGGACATGGGCGGGGCGCCCGAGGAATTTTTTGTCACTCACAGGGGAGAACGCACCGACCTGAGCCATCGTCTGGCCGAGATCGCATTCACAAGCGCGGCCAATACGGGCCAGGCCTATTCGGTGCCGATGACTTTCCGCACATCCGGAGACTATATCATCACCGCCGTGCCACAGCCCTATTATGAAGAGACCGAAGACATCTTCATTCAGCAGATCACCAAAGCCTATTTCAACCGCGGGCAATTGCCCACCGACTGGTCGGAACCTCTTGGCCTCAAGGCCGAGATCCTGCCCCTCAGCCGGCCTTACAACGCGCTTGTCGGCTCGACTTTTACCGGTCGTGTCTTGTCGGAGGGTGAGCCGGTCGCGGGAGCGGAAATAGAGGTCGAGTATATCGCGGCAGAACCCGATGTCACCACCCACACATCGGGCGCACCCACGGTCAGCGAAGCAGCGGGCGGCACGATCACGCTGATGAGTGATGCCAATGGCTATTTCACATTCGGCATCCCCACGGCCGGATGGTGGGGGTTTGCCGCACTTGGCGTCGGGCCCGACGTTGAATTTGAAGGCAGGGAACTCTCCCAGGATGCGGTGATCTGGGTCACCGCGCATGATCTTGAATGATTGCGGCAACACCCGGCACAAAGTCCGCCAGGACGGAACTGATAATGATGATGATCATGATGAAACATTTTGTGCGTAGGCTGTGGCCGACCCTTTTTACCCTCGTGGTGATGACCGGACCTGCTCTTGCCCACAACCTGATCCTCGAAGCCTACCCCTTTGGCGAAACCATAGCTGGCGAGGCTTTTTTTTCCGATGGCGTCATGGTCGGAGAAAGCGTTGTGGAGATTATCGGCCCCGACGGAGAACGGATCGGTGAGGTACTGACTGACCCTCACGGCAGTTTCAGCTACACGCCTACCGAGAGCCTCGACCTGACGTTCCGGCTCGACGCAGGAGCCGGTCATGTCGCTGAAGCAACGGTTGCCGCTAAAACCCTCGACGTCCAGCACCCCCCGACGAGCGGGCGGTCCGTTGTAGCTCCGGTCCGGCTTAGCGCCGGTGTGGAAGCAGAGATTGCGGCCGTCATTCGTGAACAACTGCGGCCCATGCGTCAGGATCTGGCACGCTATTCCGCCCATTCGAGCTATCCCGTCGTCCTGGGCGGGATCGGTTATATCGTTGGCCTCGCTGGCCTGGGATTTGTCGTCATGGCGCGGCGGCGTAAGCTGAACGCGTAAGGGAGGACCTCACAGATGCATATTGCCGATGGCGCACTTTCAGGTCCGGTTCTGATTGCAGGGGGCGTTCTCAGTCTTGCCGGGTTGACCATCGGCCTGCGCAAGCTCGACATGGAAACCATCCCGGCGACCGGCGTTCTCAGTGCGACGTTCTTTGTTGCCTCTCTGATTCATTTCCCGGTCGGGGCGTCGAGCGTGCACCTTATAATGAACGGGCTGGCCGGCCTCGTGCTCGGCTGGGCGGCCTTTCCAGCACTGGCCGTTGCACTCCTATTGCAGGCAGTGTTTTTCGGATTTGGTGGCATAACCGTTCTTGGGATCAATACGTTCAACATCGCGGCGGCAGCGGTATTGATGCACTATGTGTGCCGCCGAGGAGTCATGGCCAGTTCACCGTCGATAGCCGCCATGTGGGGTGCCGCCGCAGGGGCCGGTGCCATTGTCGTGACCACGGTTCTTGTGGCGCTATCGCTGGCGCTTTCCGGCGAGCAGTTCATTCCTGCTGCGCAAATTACCGTGCTCGTCCATATTCCAGTGATGATCATAGAAGGAGCCGTGACCGCCGCAGCGGTCTATCTCGTTCGCAAAGTCAAACCCGAGCTGTTCACCGCCATTTCGAGCCTGAATGGAACGGCGCGCCATGGCTAGAGTTTTCCTGCGCCTTTCTGTCCTGCTTGTCGCGCTGACTTTCAGCTGGGAGGCCATGGCGCATAACCTTATCCTCGAAGCCTACCCTTTCGGCGGAGAAATTGCCGGTGAAGCATTTTTTTCCGACGGGGTTCTTGTGGGTGAGGCTACGATCGAGGTTCTGGACCTCGACGGCAGGGTCTTGAGCGAAGTCATAACGGATCAAAGCGGCAGCTTCTCTTATACGCCCGATGGGTCGGGGACCCTGTCCTTCCGGCTCGACGCGGGTGCCGGCCATGTTGCCGAGGCCAGTGTCGAGGTGCCCGATGCCGCGGGCACCATGACGACAAATGTCGAGACGACCGCTTCCGCGGCCACCGGGCCCGACAGCGATATGGCCACTGCTCTCGACGGCTTGGTGGCGCGAGAAATTTCAGGATTGCAGGCCCAGATTGAAGAGTATCAGGCGCGCAACGATTTTCTCAACGTAGTGGCCGCGATTGGCATCCTGGCTGGAGTGATCGGGTTCGGCCTGTTCGGGCTGGGCTACAGAATTGCCGGTGCGGCGCCGCGCCATCGCGGCCGGGATACCGATCGATGAGCATGGTACTCGAAGCAGGCGGGGCAGCACCGGGCGAGCCAGGAGAGCTGCTGAGCGTCGATCCCCGGTTCCGCATCGTGGCGGTCGGCGGCTTCGCCATCGTCGTGATCAGCCTCGACAGCTTTGGCGCACTGGGCGTAGCGCTGGCAGTCGCACTCGCAACCCTTATCCAGGCCCGCCTGCCGCTGGCCCGAACCGTGCAGCAGGTGGCAACCGTCGATACCTTCATGGTCTTCGTCATCATCAGCATGCCCTTTACCATTCCCGGCACGCCCCTGCTGAATGTGATGGGATTGTCCGCAAGCTGGGAGGGCCTTTGGGAGGCCCTGCGCATAACGCTAAAGGCCAATGCGGTCGTCCTGGCCATGCTGACGCTGGTGGGCACGATCGGTCCGGTCGAACTTGGACATGCGCTGGCCCGGCTCAAGGTGCCGCATGCCTTCGTTCACCTGTTGCTGTTCACCATCCGCTATATCGAAGTCCTGCATGCCGAATACGGGCGGCTGCGTATTGCCATGCGAACGCGCTGTTTCGTGGCAGGGACAAACGTTCACACGTTGAAGACCTTCGGCTACCTCATTGGCATGTTGCTGATCCGCGCGCTCGAGCGTTCCGAACGCATCATGGCGGCGATGCGATGCCGGGGATTCAATGGGACTTTCCCGCTCATTCACACGGAGCAATTTTCTCCACGTCGAGATCTGGGCTTTGCGTTCGGCGTTGTCGCCCTGTGTTGCGCCTTGATCGGGCTGGAGGTGTCACATGTCCTATCATTTTGAACTCCAAGACGTTCATTTCTCCTATCCCGGCAGCCATGCACCAGTGCTGTGCGGGGTGGACCTGCAGCTTGCCGCGGGTGAACGGCTTTGCCTGAACGGGCCAAATGGGTCGGGCAAGTCGACGCTGTTGCAATTGCTTGTCGGCTTGCGTCGCCCCACCCAAGGCACGATTAAGGCGTTCGGGACCATCCCGTCGAGCGAGGCAGACTTCCGCATGGTGCGCTGCCGGGCCGGCTACGTGTTCCAGGATCCCGACGACCAGCTCTTTTCACCCACCGTGCACGAAGACGTTGCGTTCGGTCCGCTCAATATCGGTAAGTCGCAAGAAGAAGCCCAAGCCATAGTCGTCCGGGTCCTCGAGCAGTTGGGGCTTTCGGGCTTTGAAAACCGCATTACTTAGTCGCCGGTGAAAAACCCGCTCCCGGCTGAGATTGCAGTGGTTTCGAGGGCTT
>NZ_CAXAXY010000068.1:0-14421 GCF_963972885.1 uncultured Pelagibacterium sp.
ATCGACATGCCGGCCATGATGACATCATAGTTGCCCGCGACCAGGTTGGGGATGATGGGGTCCCATTCGCTCTGCACGAATTCGCAGGTCATGCCAGTCTGTTCGCAGATGGCGTTGCCCAGATCGATTTCAAATCCGTCCAGGTCGCCCGCGTCGTTGACGAAGTTCCACGGCGCATAGGCGCCTTCGGTGCCGATGCGCAGGGTTTCCTGGGCATTGGCCGCTGTCGAAAGTGCTGCCAGAGCGAGCGTGGCGAGTATCACCTTTTTCATTGCTGAAGTTCCCTTTGTTGGTTGGTGAAGCGACCGGGTCCCTTGTTGCATGATGGTTGCCGCCCCGGTCAGGCGTGACCGGCGGCGCCTAAGAACTGGCGCAGCCTGTCGGATTTGGTGGCGCCGAAGACTTCATCGACAGTGCCCTGTTCCTCGATCTTGCCCAGATGGAGAAAGACGACCCTGTCGGAGACTTCGCGCGCAAATTTCATGTCATGGGTGACAAGGATCATGGTGCGACCCTCGTCGGCCAGCATCTTGATGACGCCCAGCACCTCGACCTCGAGCTCGGGATCGAGCGCCGATGTGGGCTCGTCGAAAAGCATGATCCGGGGATTGATGCAGAGGGCGCGTGCAATGGCCGCGCGCTGCTGCTGGCCGCCGGAAAGCTGGGCTGGAAAGGCATCGACCTTGGCCGAAATCCCAACCTTTTCGAGCAGGGCGAGCGCCTGTTCGCGCACTTCGGCCTTGTCGCGTCTTTGCACAAGGAGCGGTGCTTCCATGACGTTTTCCAGGATCGTCATGTGCGACCACAGATTGAAGGACTGGAAGACCATGCCCAGCTTGGAGCGGATACGGCGCAGCTGCAGGGGATCGGTAGGGTGACGGTCGGGCCCTTCGGCCGAAAGCGAAACATGCTCGCCGTCGATTGTGACGTCGCCCTGATTGGGGATTTCGAGCATGTTGATACAGCGCAAGAGGGTTGATTTGCCCGATCCCGACGACCCGATCAGCGAGACGACATCCCCGGCCCTGGCATCGAGTGAAACGCCCTTGAGGACTTCGAGACTGCCAAAGGACTTGTGGAGGTCCGTGATCTCCAGAATTTGCGCCATTCGGTACGGGTTTGCCCCTGTTGGTTTTGCCGAGTCTGTGCAGACGCCCTTTGCCCAAAAGAAAGCGTTCACGGCGACAGGAAAACAGAAAGCGCTACGATTCAAAAGCGAAAACGACAGTTTCGTGTAGCTTTTTCTACCAAACGGTAAAAAACGGGCGCGCCATGATAACCGTTTGGATACCAGTCCGCCAAGTTGACTTCGGCCCTCAACATGGCCGGTGATAGGGTTCGGTTCGACGCAAACCAGATTCGCTGGCACATGGGTTTCGATTACAATTCGCTTCTGATGGCATCGGGTGCAGCGGGGGTTGCGCTCTGTTTCACGCTGATGAGTTCGTGGCTGCGTGAACGGGGATCGACATTTCTCCTCACCTGGGCGGCGTGCATTGCCATCATCATTGCGGCGATCGTCGTCTTCTCTGTTTTCCACAGCACGGTAAACGTGTGGCATTCGATGCTTGCCGGGGTGCTTCTGACCTCGGCCTTCGCGATCAGTTATGGCGGGTTCACTCAATTCAGCACCGGCCGGTTTGAAACGGGAAGGGTGGTGGTTCTTGCGCTCATCAGTGCGGCACCGATCGCTGTAAGCGCCGCCCTTGGCCTTGACGGATTGAGCTTTCTTTTCATCAACCTGATGAGCGCGTTGCTTTTGGGTTTTTGCGGCCATCAGTATTGGACGGCGCGGGCCGAATCGCCTGGGCCGATCACCGCCATTGCCGCACTGCACGCGATGCTGGCCGTATCCTATGTGTTCTGCGTCTTCGCAATTGCGGTCGAAACGCCGCTCTACCTGCATGGGCAGGTGCCCGACAATTGGGCCGAAGCGCTCAATCTGATGGTTTCGGTTATCGCTCTGACCGGGATCGGCGGGCTTTTCGTAACCGTGCATCAGGAACGGATCAGCCGCAGGCACCGGCACGCCTCGCTGATCGATCCGCTGACGGGGTTGAGCAATCGGCGCGCACTCTTTGAAAGATTTCCCGAAGGGCAGGTACCGCAGGGCGCCGGATTGATCGTTTTCGACCTCGATGATTTCAAGGGGCTCAACGACCGCCACGGGCATGGGTTCGGCGATATGGTGTTGCGCGGCTTTGCCCGCATTCTCGAGGACAATTGCCGCGGCGAGGACATGGCCGTGCGACTGGGCGGAGAGGAATTCGTTCTGGTGCTGCCCGAGAGTTCGGCCAGCCACGCGCTCGCCCTGGCCGAGCGCATCCGCAGCGCAATGGGACGGTCGACCCACGCCATCGACGGTGAGCCTGTGATCTGTACGGTCAGTGCCGGCGTTGCCGTCGCCGAAAAGCCGGGGCTGAGTCTGGATACGTTGATCCGCAAGGCGGACAATGCGCTCTATCTCTCCAAGCGGTCGGGACGCAATCGGGTATCCCAGACCACCTCGTCAGCGGCCTGAAGACCTCATTGCGCCGGGCCGGTTTGCACCGGCGCGTCGTCGCGTCCACCCCATTCGGTCCAGGACCCGTCATAGAGCGCCACTTTTTCGGCGCCGATGGTGTCGAGCGCCAGCGCCAAGACAGCCGCGGTGACACCCGATCCGCACGAGGTGATGACCGGCTTTTGCGGATCGATACCGGCAGCCCGAATGGCCGCTTCCAGTTCGTCGCGGGGCTTGAGGGTGCCATCGGCAATGAGGGTATCGAAGGGGAGGTTGCGGCTGTGTGGGATATGGCCCGATTTGAGCCCGGCACGCGGCTCGGGCGTGTCGCCGGCAAAGCGGGCAGCGCCACGGGCGTCGAGTATCTGCTGGCCCGATTGGCTGGCGGCGAGAACCTCTTGGAAGCTCGCGACGGCGTCGTCATCGCGTTTTGCGTCAAATGTTGCCGGTGGGGCGACCGAATCGCCGGTGTCGAGCGGACGATTTTCGGCTCGCCATCTCGGCCCGCCGCCCTCGAGAATTTTGACATCCCGGGCACCCATGACCGTGAAGGTCCACCAGGCGCGTGGGGCTGAAAACAGGCCCGCCTCGTCATAAACGACAAGGGTTTTATCCGAGGCGATACCCAGCGCACCGGCCATCGCGGAGAACGTTTCCGCGTCCGGCAGCATGTGGGGCAGGCCCGAGGCGATGTCGGCGTTCTTGTCGAGATCGAAAAAGATCGCGCCGGGGACATGTCCGGCCACATATTCCGCATGGGCGTTGCGCCCGGAATTGGGCATGTGCCAGGACGCATCGATCACCTGAATATCGGGGTCGTCGAGGTGATCTGCGAGCCATTGGGTCGTGACGAAACGGGACATCAATTTCTCCTTAGGGCAGGCGCGCAATGCGGTCGGTCAGAAGCGTATAGAACGCGTCGGAATCGCCGGATCGGATGAAGGTGGCGTTGCGTGGGCGATCGGTGACGTGCCAGTAGTCGGCGACGGTCATGCCGCGCGTCAAGGGACTGCCGCATTCGATCTCGACGTTGCACAGCCGGCCCGAAAACATGTCCGGGGCAATCATATAGGCCGTGACGCAGGGGTCGTGGAGCGGCGCGCCGGGCCAGCCGTATTTCTCCAGATCGAAGCGCTCGGAAAAACCAAGCATTGCGGCCACCGCGTCGCCGGACCGGTTGCCGATGGCCCTGAAGGCTTCGATCCGTTCGGGGGTGCCGATCATCTGGTGGGTGACATCGAGCGGTATCATGGTGATCGGGGCGCCGCATTTGAGCACTGTCTGGGCAGCTTCGGGATCGACATAGATATTGAATTCGGCGGCCGGGGTTATGTTGCCGACCTCGAAATAGGCGCCGCCCATCAAAACGATTTCCGCGATGCGGGCTGCGATATCGGGGGCCTTGACCAGCGCCATTGCAATATTGGTCAGCGGGCCGAGCGCGCACAGGGTGATGGTTTTTTCCGGCTCGCGGCGGATCGTATCGATGATGAAATCGACCCCGTGCTTGGTTTCGAGCCGAAGCTTGGGTTCGGGCAGGTCGGGGCCATCGAGACCGGTCTGGCCGTGGACATGTTCGGCCGTGATCAACTCGCGCATGAAGGGGCGTGCGCAGCCGGCATAAACGGGAACGTCACGCCGCCCGGAGAGTTCGACCACCTTGAGGGCGTTCTTGGCATTCTGGGCGAGGCCCACATTGCCCGCCACGGCCACGATTCCGAGCGTTTCGATCTCCTCAGGACTGGCAAGCGCCAGAAGGATTGCGACGGCGTCGTCCTGGCCGGGGTCGGTATCGATGATGATCTTGCGTGCCAATGGAAGGCCTCCGTATCGTTTGCGGCGCGATCCTAGTGATGGTGTGGGAAAAGGGAAGGGGGACCATGTGGCCCTTAAACATGAAATGCGCAGTCAGCTTTTCTTGACATAGTTTAGAATTGTTATAATCTTTGACCTCGACGCACGAAGCGATAATGTGCGTTGTGTTCAAGATTCCCCGGCGCTTTGGCGCTTCAATGACAGGGCATGACCGATGAGACTGACCCGACAGACAAGCTATGCCGTTCGGACGCTGATGTATTGCGCCATCAACGCGCCCGATCTTTCGCGCGTGGCCGATATCGCCAAGGCCTACGGGATTTCGGAATTGTTTCTGTTCAAGCTCATCAAGCCCCTTGTCGAAAACGACATCCTCGAGACCGTGCGGGGCCGGCATGGTGGTGTACGCCTTGCGCGTCCTGCTGCCGACATCACGTTGCTTGACGTCATTTCCCTGACCGAAGAAAATTTTGCCCTGGCTGAATGTTTCGAAGGTGGGGAAACCAGTTGTCCGCTGGTCGGTGGATGCGAACTCAATGGCGCCCTGCACGAGGCGCTCGAAGCGTTCTTTGCCGTTCTGCGCTCCTACACGATCGCCGATCTCACCGACAAGCGCCGCGCCATGCGCTCGCGTCTGGGCATCGAGATGTTGGGCCTGGAACTGAATTAACCATTTTTCTCGCAGGCCGCCTTTGCAGGCAGAAAATTTCCAAGCTGTAAAAATATGATCTTTACAGTCATGTTTTGATGCGCTAGATACGGTCCTGCAGGAGTGAGGCCTGCCCCTTGACCCTGTATGCGGAGCGCCAAAGCCGCATACAGGGTCTTTTTCATGTCATCTCGGAGTGTGGTTGCCGGAGACCAGCTCAGCGTTTGTTGTGCGGTGTCAGCCCGTGCAGGAACAACTGGTCGAGAAAGCGCGCGGCATCCTCGAATCGTCCCTCGCCGCCGCGTTCGCGGCCGAGGACGGCTTTCACCTGGATATCGAAATCGGCGTAGTGCTGGGTGGTGGCCCAGATGGAAAAGATCAGGTGATAGGGGTCGGCCTTGGCGATCTTGCCTTCGGCCATCCAGCCTTTGATGATCTTGACCTTCTCATCGACGAGGTCTTTGAGGTCGGTGTGCAGGATGTCGTAAAATCCCGGCGCGCCGCGCAGCATTTCATTGGCGAACAGGCGGCTCTCGCGGGGAAAATCGCGGCTCATCTCCAGCTTGCGGCGAATATAGGACTGGATCTCGGGCAGGGGGTCGCCCTTGGGGTCCATTTCCCGCAACGGTTCGAGCCAGGTGTCGAGGATGCGCGCCAGCAGCGGGGCGTGGATGTCTTCCTTGGATTTGAAATAATAGAGCAGATTGGGCTTGCTCATGCCCGCCGCCTCGGCAATCTGGTCGATGGTCGAGCCGCGGAAACCGAACTGGGAAAAGACGTCGAGCGCGGCCTCGAGGATGACTTCCTGCTTTTCGCGCTGGATCCGGGTTATGGGCCGCGGCGTCTCTGCATCGGTGGTCATTTTCGGCTGCTGCCTCCCATAAAGAATCCCGGAGCCGGAATCCCGAACCGGTCCGGGGCCATTTCCATAACCCAAGCGGGTCTGGAAATTATACCCCTTGAACCTTGCATTGAGAGTGCTAGAATTTTTCCAATCGGTCAAAAAAATTCTGACCGAAATCAACAGCCGGCCGCCGGAAATATCCCGGAAGCGTCGGAGAGGGAACATTCATGTCGCAGGGCGCTCCGTCCATCCCCAATGATCTCAATGCCTTCTGGATGCCGTTCACGGCCAACCGGCAGTTCAAGAAAAGCCCGCGCATGTTCGTGGGCGCCAGGGACATGCACTATAGAACCGCCGATGGGCGGGACGTGCTCGACGGCACCGCTGGCCTTTGGTGCGTCAACGCCGGTCACTGCCGGCCGCTGATCACCGAGGCCATCGCCAACCAGGCGGCCGAACTCGATTACGCTCCGGCCTTCCAGATGGGCCATCCCAAGGCGTTCGAGCTTGCCAACAGGCTGGTCGATCTGGCGCCCGACGGGCTCGACCATGTGCTGTTCACCAATTCGGGGTCCGAATCGGTTGAAACGGCGCTCAAGGTCGCGCTGGCCTATCAGAAGTCTATCGGGCAGGGCTCGCGCACACGGCTGATCGGGCGGGAACGCGGCTATCACGGGGTCAATTTCGGCGGCATTTCGGTGGGCGGGATCGTTGCCAACCGCAAGATGTTCGGCACGCTTCTGACCGGCGTCGATCATCTGCCTCATACACATTTGCCGGCAAAGAACGCCTTTTCGCGCGGTGAGCCCCAGCACGGGGTGGAACTGGCCGAGGAACTGGAGCGCATCGTTACGCTCCATGACGCTTCGACGATCGCTGCAGTGATCGTCGAGCCGGTGGCGGGGTCTACGGGGGTTCTGATCCCGCCACCGGGGTATCTCAAGCGCCTGCGCGAAATCTGCGACAAGCACGGCATATTGCTGATCTTTGATGAGGTCATCACCGGATACGGACGGCTGGGCACGCCGTTCGGTGCCGATTATTTCGGTGTAACTCCCGATATCATGGTCACCGCCAAGGGGCTGACCAATGGCGTCATTCCCATGGGCGCGGTGTTCACGTCGTCGAAAATCCACGACGCATTCATGACCGGGCCCGAGCACCTGATCGAATTTTTCCACGGCTATACCTATTCGGGCAATCCGATCGCCTCGGCGGCGGGGCTGGCGACGCTGGAGACCTACAAGCAGGAAGGCTTGCTGACCCGGGGCACTGAGCTTGGACCCTATTTCGAGGATGCGCTGCATTCGCTTAAGGGTGCCCCGCATGTGATCGACGTGCGCAATATCGGGCTGGTCGGGGCGATCGAACTCGAACCGATTGCCGGCGAGCCGACAAAACGCGCGTTTTCAGCTTTCGTGAAGGCCTTCGAAAAAGGCGTTCTGATCCGCACGACGGGCGATATCATCGCGCTTTCGCCGCCGCTGATCGTGGAAAAGCAACACATCGACCAAATCGTCGATACCATTCGCACGGTCCTCGGGGAGGTGGATTGAGCTATGCAGACCATTGAAAACGCCATAGGCGGCAAACGTGTCGCGTCGTCCTCGACGCGCAAGTCGGCTGTCTATAATCCGGCCACCGGCGAGCAGATTGCAGAACTGCCGCTGTCGACAAATGCCGAGATCGATCAGGCCGTGGCATCGGCAAAAGCAGCGCAACCGGCCTGGGGCGCCACGCCGCCGCTCAAGCGGGCACGGGTGATGTTCAAGTTCAAGGAGCTGCTCGACAAACACGCCGCCGATCTGGCGCGGGAAATCTCGCGTGAGCATGGCAAGACCCATGACGATGCGCTTGGCGAAGTGCAGCGTGGCATCGAGTGTGTCGAATATGCCTGCGGCATCCCCGAGCTCTTGAAAGGCACGTTCACCCGCAATGTCGGCCCGGCCATCGATGCCTATGCCGACCGCCAGCCGCTGGGCGTTGTTGCGGGAATCACCCCATTCAACTTTCCGGCCATGGTGCCGATGTGGATGTATCCTTCGGCCATCGCCTGCGGCAACGCTTTCATATTGAAACCCTCCGAGCGCGATCCGTCGGCGCCGATGCTGGCCTGGGATTTGTTCATGGAAGCTGGGCTTCCCGAAGGCGTGCTCAATATCGTCCATGGCGACAAGGAAGCCGTCGATCACATTCTCGATCATCCCGATATCAAGGCGGTGAGCTTTGTCGGCTCCACCCCGATCGCCGAATATGTCTATCAGCGTGGCACGAAAGCCGGAAAGCGCGTTCAGGCGCTGGGCGGCGCGAAAAACCACATGGTGATCCTCCCCGACGCGGATCTGGACCAGGCAGCCGATGCTTTGATGGGTGCCGGGTACGGATCCGCTGGGGAGCGCTGCATGGCGATTTCGGTCGCCGTTCCTGTGGGCGAAAAGACAGCAGACGCGCTGATCGAAAAGCTGAAACCACGCGTGGAAAGCCTCAAGATCGGCCCGGCGATTGACAAGGACGCCGAGATGGGCCCGCTGGTGACCGCGATGCATCGCGACAAGGTGGTGGGCTATATCGACACGGGGGTCGCCGAAGGCGCCGAGCTTGTGGTCGATGGACGCGGATTCAAGCTGCAGGGCTATGAAGACGGATATTATGTCGGTGGTACGCTGTTCGATCGCGTGACGCCGGAAATGACCATCTACAAAGAGGAGATTTTCGGCCCCGTCCTCTCCGTCGTCCGCGCGCCCGATTATGGCGATGCGGTCAGGATGATCAACGAACACGAATACGGAAACGGCGTTGCGATCTTCACCCGCGACGGCGACGCGGCGCGCGATTTTGCCGACTGCATCGAGGTCGGCATGGTTGGCGTCAACGTCCCCATCCCCGTGCCGGTGGCCTATCATTCGTTCGGGGGCTGGAAGCGGTCCCTGTTCGGGGATCACTCGATCTACGGGCCGGAAGGCGTGCACTTCTATACGCGGCTGAAAACGGTCACGACGCGCTGGCCGGCCGGCATCAAGTCAGGCGCGCAATTTACATTTCCAACCCTCTGATATTTCAAAGACGGGAGCAAAGAGCATGGCGACACTCGGAGACAATCTAAAAGTCAACGGCGACAGGCTCTGGGACTCCATAATGGAAATGGCCAGGATCGGCCCGGGCGTGGCTGGCGGCAACAATCGTCAGACGCTGACCGATGCCGATAAGGTTGGGCGCGAGCTGTTTCAGCGCTGGTGCGACGAGGCGGGGCTCGAAATGGGCGTCGACAAGATGGGCACCATGTTTGCGCGCCGCGAGGGCACCGACCCTGACGCGCTGCCGGTCTATGTCGGCAGCCACCTCGATACCCAGCCGACGGGCGGGAAATATGATGGCGTCCTTGGTGTTTTGGGCGGGCTGGAATTGATCCGCACGCTCAACGATCTCGATATCAAGACGAAACATCCCATCGTCGTCACCAATTGGACCAATGAAGAGGGCACCCGCTTTGCTCCCGCCATGCTGGCTTCAGGCGTGTTTGCGGGCGTGCATGAGCTCGATTGGGCCTATGACCGGGTCGATGCCAAGGGGCTCAAATTCGGCGATGAACTCAAGCGCATCGGCTGGGTCGGCGACGAAGAGGTCGGCACGCGCAAGATGAAGGCGTTTTTCGAGCTTCATATCGAGCAGGGCCCGATCCTTGAAGCCGAAGGCAAGGATATCGGTGTCGTCACCCACGGGCAGGGGCTCTGGTGGTTGCAGGTGACGCTGACCGGCAAGGATGCCCATACCGGATCGACCCCCATGCCGATGCGCAAGAATGCCGGACTGGGCATGGCCCGGATGACCGAACTGGTTCACCAGATCGCCATGAGCCATCAGCCCGAAGCGGTGGGCGCCATCGGCCATTGCGATGTCTATCCCAATTCGCGCAACGTCATTCCCGGCAAGGTGGTGTTCACTATCGATTTCCGCACGCCGCATCAGGAGGTGCTCGACGCGATGAAGGCGCGGTTCGAGGCCGAAGCGCCCAAGATCGCCGAAGAGTTGGGTTTGGGTATGGAGATCGAGGTGGCCGGTCATTTCGATCCCGTCACTTTCGATGAGGGCTGCGTCACCGCCGTCCGCAACGCCGCCGAACGGCTCGGCTATTCGCACCGCGATATCGTCTCGGGCGCCGGGCACGACGCGTGCTGGATCAACAAGCTCTATCCGACCGCCATGGTCATGTGTCCATGCGTGGACGGGCTGAGCCACAACGAGGCCGAGGACATTTCAAAGGAATGGGCCACCGCCGGCGCCGACGTGCTGATGCATGCGGTGGTCGAGACGGCGGAGATCGTCGCCTAGCCGGACAGAACAAAGCCCTGGTGTGCGCACGGCAAATGCGCGCCCGAGGCCGATCAGACAAGGGGAAACATCATGAGCACAGTCATCAAGAACGGCACAATCGTCACCGCCGATCTGACCTATAAGGCCGATATCAAAATCGAGGGCGAGACCATCGTCGAGATCGGGCCGGACCTTTCCGGCGATAGCGTGCTCGATGCCTCGGGGTGCTATGTGATGCCCGGCGGTATCGATCCGCATGTGCATTTGGAAATGCCCTTTATGGGCACCTATTCAACTGACGATTTCGAGTCCGGCACGCGCGCCGCACTGGCGGGCGGGACCACGATGGTTGTCGATTTCTGCCTGCCCAGCCCCGGCCAGTCGCTGCTCGAAGCGCTGCAGCGTTGGGACAACAAGTCGGGTCGCGCCCATTGCGATTATTCCTATCACATGGCGATCACCTGGTGGAGCGAGCAGGTGTTTGATGAGATGGAAACCGTCGTTAAGGAAAAGGGCATCAACACCTTCAAGCATTTCATGGCGTACAAGGGCGCGCTGATGGTGCAGGATGACGAGATGTATGCCTCGTTCCAGCGTTGCGCCGAGCTTGGCGCCATGCCCCTGGTGCATGCGGAAAACGGCGATGTGGTCGCCGATCTCTCGGCCCGGCTGCTGGCCGAAGGCAATAACGGGCCCGAGGGCCATGCCTATTCACGTCCGCCGCAGGTCGAGGGCGAAGCCACCAATCGGGCGATCATGATTGCCGACATGGCCGGGGTGCCGCTCTATGTGGTTCACACGAGTTGCGAGGAAAGCCACGAGGCGATCCGCAGGGCGCGTCAGCAGGGCAAGCGGGTCTATGGCGAACCCCTGATCCAGCATCTGACCCTCGATGACTCCGAGTATTTCGACAAGGATTGGGACCACGCCGCCCGACGTGTCATGAGCCCGCCATTCCGCAACAAGACCCACCAGGATTCGCTGTGGGCCGGGCTGCAGTCGGGCTCGCTGCAGGTCGTCGCCACCGATCATTGCGCCTTTACCACCGAGCAGAAGCGCACCGGGGTCGGTGATTTTACCAAGATCCCCAACGGCACGGGCGGGCTCGAAGATCGCATGCCGATGCTGTGGACCTATGGGGTGTCGACAGGGCGGCTGACCATGAACGAATTCGTCGCCGTCACCTCGACCAACATCGCCAAGATATTGAACGTCTATCCCAAAAAGGGCGCCATTCTTGTCGGTGCGGATGCCGATATCGTTGTGTGGGACCCCGAAAAGGAAAAGACCATTTCGGCCAAATCCCAGCAATCGGCCATCGACTACAACGTCTTTGAGGGCAAACACGTCAAGGGCCTGCCGCGCTACACGCTGACGCGGGGCCGGGTCGCCGTGGAAGATGGGGTGATTCAACCCAAGGAAGGGCACGGCCAGTTCGTGCCGCGCGAGCCGTTCCAGGCTGTGAACAAGGCGCTTTCGCAGTGGAAAGAACTGACCGCACCGCGCAAGGTGGAGCGGAGTGGCATACCAGCGAGCGGGGTTTAGGAAAGATGCAAGCAGGAGGCCCAAATGTGTGCCCCACCAGAGATTGTCGAGGCGGTCGTGGTAGACAGATAGAGTTTGAGCCTACTGAGCAATCCGAAGTTCCACCAGAAGTCCGCCGTGTACCGGAAGGATTGAGTATCTGCGGCTATTGCGGATGCGTATATAATCGGCAAACGAGGAAACAGTACGGGTTCTTGGATAACGGCATCATCGGTGCGGGCTGGCATGGAGCAACTGCCTCATGAGTAGTTCCGTTGTATCGGCCGAGGCGCTCGGGCTGACATTCGAAACGGCCGATGGGCCGGTACACGCGCTTTCGGACGTCAATCTGTCCATTTCAAAGGGAGAATTCGTTTCGTTCATCGGGCCGTCGGGGTGTGGCAAGACGACGTTCCTTCGCGTCATCGCCGATCTCGAACAGCCGACAGCGGGCACGATCACCGTCAATGGCCACAGTCCCGAACAGGCGCGCAAGGATCGGTCGTACGGCTATGTCTTTCAGGCCGCCGCGCTTTATCCGTGGCGGACCATCGAGCGCAATGTGGGGCTGCCGCTTGAGATCATGGGCTATTCGAAGGCCGATCAGCAAAAGCGCATCGCGCGCACGCTCGAGATGGTCAATCTTTCAGGGTTCGAGCAGAAATTTCCCTGGCAGCTTTCGGGCGGCATGCAGCAACGGGCCTCGATAGCCCGCGCGCTGGCCTTCGATGCCGATCTGCTGTTGATGGACGAACCGTTCGGGGCGCTCGACGAGATCGTGCGCGATCATCTCAACGAACAGCTTCTCGAGCTTTGGGCCAAGACCAACAAGACAATCTGTTTTGTCACCCACTCGATCCCCGAAGCGGTTTACCTCTCGACCAAGATCGTGGTGATGAGCCCGCGTCCGGGCCGGGTGACCGATATTATCGAAAGCACCCTTCCCAAAGAGCGCCCGCTCGACATCCGCGAGACCCCGGAATTCCTCGAAATTGCCGCCCGGGTCCGCGAAGGGCTGCGGGCTGGGCACTCCTATGATGAGTAGTGCGCGCCACAGCATCGTGCCGGTCGCGACGGTGGTGCTCGCCATCATCGCCATCTGGTATGTCGCGGCCATCATGCTCAACCTGCCCTGGCAACAGGGCGTTTATGCGCGGGGCGACGGCGTTGCGGTCGGGCCGCTACAGTTTCTGAGCGATATCTACTCCCAGCAGCGCCCTGTGCTGCCGGCGCCCCATCAGGTGGCCGTCGAATTTTACAACTCGGTGTTCAATGCCAACCCTTCCACCCCGCGCAGCCTGATCTTTCACGCCTGGATCACCCTTTCGGCGACCGGGCTGGGGTTCATCTTCGGCACGCTGCTGGGGATCGGGCTGGCAGTGCTGATCGTTCACAACCGGGCGATGGACCGCTCGCTGATGCCCTGGATCATCGCCAGCCAGACCATCCCCATTCTTGCCATTGCGCCAATGGTGGTGGTGGTGCTCAATTCGGTGGGGCTGACCGGGCTGATCCCCAAGGCGCTGATTTCGACCTATCTTTCGTTCTTCCCCGTCGTCGTGGGCATGGTCAAAGGCTTTCGCAGCCCCGAAGCGATCCATCTCGATCTGATGCGCACCTATAACGCCTCGGGCAATCAGGTGTTCTGGAAGCTGCGCTGGCCGGCGGCCATCCCCTATCTTTTCACCTCGATGAAGGTGGGCGTTGCCGCCTCGCTGGTTGGCGCCATCGTTGGCGAATTGCCGACGGGGGCTGCGGGCGGGCTCGGTTCGCGACTGCTGGCCGGGTCGTATTACGGGCAGACGACGCAGATCTGGGCGGCGCTTTTGATGGCTGCGGCGCTTTCGGCAGCGCTGATCTTTGCGATTGGCGCCATCCAGTCGCTCACCTCGAAAATGATGGGAGCGCCCGCGTGAATGGCTGGATCATAACGGCGCTGGCGGTCTGGCTGGCCGGGTGGGGGATCAACGAATTTCTGGTGCGGATCGGAACGCGCGACCGCGTTGCGGCGAGCGCCATCAACATTGCCGTGCCGGTGATTTTCGGCGTTGTCCTTTTGGTCGTTTGGGAAGGGCTGGTGCGGGGGTTGAACGTTCCCGCCGTGCTGCTGCCGCCGCCATCGGTGATCTGGGAGCGGCTTTTGGCCTCGATCCCCAATCCGATCTGGCCCGATTTCCAGCAGACATTCCTCAAATCGGTGCTGATCGGCTATGCCATCGGCTGCGGGTCGGCGTTCATCGTGGCCGTCGCCATCGACCGCTCGCCCTTTCTCAAGCGCGGGTTGTTGCCAGTGGGCAATTTCGTCTCCGCTCTGCCGCTGGTCGGTATCGCACCGATCATGGTGATGTGGTTCGGGTTCGACTGGCAATCCAAGGCCGCCGTCGTGGTCGTGATGACGTTCTTTCCCATGCTGGTAAACACCGTGGCGGGGCTGAACGCCACCGGGGCGATCGAAAAAGACCTGATGGCAACCTATGCGGCCAGCTATTGGCAGACCCTCGCAAAATTGCGCTTGCCCATGGCATGGCCCTTCATCTTCAATGCGTTAAAGATCAATTCGACGCTGGCGCTCATCGGGGCCATCGTCGCCGAGTTTTTCGGCACTCCTGTCGTGGGGATGGGGTTCCGGATATCCGCGGCCATCGGACGGCTTCAAGTCGATATGGTCTGGGCCGAGATCGCGGTTGCCGCGCTCGCCGGCTCGCTGTTCTACGGGGTGATCGCGCTGATCGAAAGGGCGGTTACCTTCTGGCATCCTTCAGTTCGTGGGGGACG
>NZ_CAXAXY010000069.1:0-14301 GCF_963972885.1 uncultured Pelagibacterium sp.
CCCGACGTGGATACCGTGGTCAATACAGAATCCTCGATTCTGGATAGCCAGGAGGTCAAGCAGATGGTGGTGCGGACGCTCGGCCCGGCCGCCATTCTGGGCGACCCGCACCTGGTGGCCGATTCGCTGTACGCTGCGCTCGATTCGGTGGGGGTCCTGCCCCAGCGCGCCCTACAGCGCATGCAGGCCGGGCCAGCCGATGCACTCGACAGGGCGCATCTGCTGCTCGAAGACCATGCGAGCCTACTGATCGTCGAGCGGCGCTGCTTTTTCGGCGACCGCGTTGTCGAATTTACCCAGACCCGCTACCGCGGTGACGTTTACGACTTCGTCCTCGAATTGCATCGATAATACCAGTAAGAAACCAGTTGCCAACCCACCCTCCAGTGCTATCGTTCCATCCCAACCAAGGATGGATATTTTGCACGCGCTGCTTGAAAAACTCGATGCCGGATTGATCGTCTCCTGCCAGCCCGTTCCGGGTGGGCCGATGGACAATGCGGCTTGCGTTGTTGGCTTTGCGCTGGCCGCGCTGGCGTCGGGCGCAGTGGGATTGCGCATCGAGTCGCTGGCTTATGTCGAGGCTGTCCGGGCGGTCACCGATGCGCCAATCATTGGCATCATCAAGCACGATCTCGACGATTACGATGTCCGCATCACGCCAACCGTCGCGATGGCGCGCGATCTGAGCGCCGCCGGGTCCGCTATCGTTGCGTTCGACGCCACAGCGCGCGTCCGGCCCGACAGCATCGGGGATATTCTGGCCGCTATCCATGATAGCGGCTCGCTGGCCATGGCCGACTGCGCCGATCTCGAAGACGCCAGAGCGGCGCTTGGCGCCGGCGCCGATTGCATAGGCTCGACGCTCTCTGGCTATGTGGGACAAGGCCCCGAGCCCACACTTCCCGATTTCGAGCTTATTGCCGCGATGGCCGGGCTTGGCGGGTTCGTTATTGCCGAAGGGCGCATCCGCAGTCCTGAACAGGCAGCAAAGGCGCTGTCGATGGGCGCCAATGCGGTGGTCGTCGGGTCAGCCATTACCCGCACCGAGCATATCGTTTCATGGTACAGGGACGCCATCGATGCGCGGAAACACGATGCTCGCGACAGGGCGAGAGGCTGAGCTGATGTCCGAGGGTGTGTCCACAGACACGGTTCTGGCCATCGACATCGGGGGCACCAAGATTCTCGGTGCGTTGGTATCGGGGACAGCCATTGAGGAGGCCGTGGACATGCCAACGCCTGCTTCGGGCGACCCGAGCGTCTGGATTGCCGACCTTCTGGAGCGGGCGCCCGATTGGCGTGGCCGCTACAGCCGGGTCGGCGCCGCGGTGACCGGCATTGTCGAGAACGGGCGCTGGTCGGCGCTCAACCCAAAGACCCTATCCATCCCACCCGATTATCCGCTGACCGAAGTGCTGGCCGAATTGGCTGGCGTTCCCGCCATGGCCCTCAACGACGCGCAGGCCGCCGCATGGGGTGAATTTGATCTGGGCGCCGGGCAGGGAACCAGAAACTGTGTCTTTCTGACCATTTCGACCGGGATTGGCGGCGGCGTGGTGGCCGAGGGGCAATTGCTGAAAGGGATGGCCGGGCATTTCGGGCAGTTCCGCAGTGATATAGCCGACAACACGCCCATCGAGAACCGGGCGGCCGGCCGCTGGATGGCTGAAGCGGCGCGGTCCCAAGGCCACGCCACCGATGCACGCGGGGTCTTCAAGGCCGCATCGGAAGGCGAGGGCTGGGCGGACTCCATCATCGCCCTTTCGGCGCACCGCATCGCGACGCTCTGCGCCAATATCCAGCTCGGTCTTGCGCCCGAAAAGATCATCATCGGCGGCTCGATCGGTCTTGCGCCCGGCTTCATCGCGCGCATTGCCGCATCGTTTTCAGATTTGCCATCGCGTCAGCGGCCAACGCTCGTCGCGGCGCAATTGGGCGGGCGAGCGGGCATCGTAGGGATCGCCCGGATCGCCTTGTCATCCGAGGGTAATACGACCAACCAAAGGGAAAACAACCATGCGTAAAACAATTCTAAAAAGCCTGGCGGCCGGGCTCATGACCGCCACTTTACCGCTTGCCGGCGCACAGGCTGCAGTGACCGTACTGGGCTGGCCGGGCGGTCCGGAAGAAACCGCGCTGCGGGCTGTCGTGGAGATTTACAACGGTCAGGAAGGTCTGGCCGAAGAGGACCGCGTCGAGGTGCTTTTTTTCGCCCGTGACGGGTTCTGGGACAAATTGCAGGCCGATCTTGCCGCGGGCACGCAGGCCTTCGATCTCAACCTGATCGCCACCTATTCCATTGGTCGGTATGCGCCGTTCATGGAGCCTGTAACGCTCGCGGACGAGGCCGAAGCCGTTTACGGGGAATCCGTCCTGTCGACCATGCAGTTCGAGGGCAACCAGTATGGTGTGCCTACCGATCTTTCGTTGCATTTCATGTATTTCCGCGAGGATCTGATCGATGGGCTGCTGAGTGATCCGGCGGCAGCGGAAACCTATGGTGATATCTCCGAGGAGTATCTCGGTGAACGCCTTGAACCCAAGGCGCCCGATGAGTGGACCTGGGACGACTATGCGGCCACGGCGCTCTATTTCACCCAGGCGGTCAATCCCGACAGTCCCACGCGCTACGGCACCGTGCTGCAGATGCAGAACCTTCTGTTCAACATGATGGTATGGCAGTCGACGGCGCGTTCGTACGGCGGCAACTGGATGGACGATGAGGGCAATATCACCGTCGATTCCGAAGCGTACCGGCGCGGACTCGAACTCTACAAGATGCTCTATGATGCCGGCGCAACGCCTGCGGATTCGACCTCTTATGAGTTCCCCGAAGCCAATGCGGCCTTCGTCTCGGGACAGGTGGCGACGATGCTGCAGTGGAATGGCGCGGCGGGCGAGTTGACCAACCCCGAAACCGCGCCGGCCGTTGCCGATACGGTGGCAATCGTTGCCCCGCCGGCTGGGGACGAGGGTCGGTTCACCCATATTCACGGGCTCGGGCTCGGGCTGAACCAGAACGCGCCCAACAAGGACGGGGCACTGGCCTTCCTGCAGTGGCTGTCAACCGAAGACGCAGCGCTTGCCTATGCCGCCAACAGCGGCGCGCCGGCGCTTACGCCCGAAGTTGTTGCGGCCATCGCCGAAGACCGTCCCGATCTGGTTCAACTCGGCGAATTTGCCAGCCAGTACGGCTACGTGATGAATGGGGCGACCGGAGCCAACGCGCTGAGCGTTTATGAGCTTCAGGCCCAGCACTTCACCGGCTACTGGACCGGGCAGGAAACGCTCGACGAGGCGCTGGCTGCTGTCGCCAGCGGTATGGAAGAGCTGCTCAGCGAGTAATCGCCATGCGAAGCGGTCGGATGGGATCAAGACCGTCCGACCGCCTGTTCTGTTTCAAAGGACCCAATGGAAAAGCGGATGGACAGAAAACGGCATCTCGAATGGGGCGTACTCAGCGCACCCATGGTCATTTTCCTGCTGCTGTTTCTTGGCTTTCCCGCGCTGGTCAATATCGTTTATTCGCTCTCGAGCGTGAGCTTTCAGACCTTGCGTGCGCCGGAGTTGAGCGGCTTTTCCAATTACGTTTCGGTGCTCACCGATGGGGATTTCTGGCGCGCCATCTGGTTTTCGCTGCGCTTCGGGGTGATCACCGCGCTGGCCGAATGTCTTGTCGGTTTCTTTCTCGCGATCTTTCTGGCGCCGTTGTTTGAAAAGCGCTCCTGGCTTCTGGCTATCATCATGTTGCCGCTCATGGTCGCGCCGGCTCTGGTGGGGTTGATGTATCGGCTGGTGCTGCACGAATTTGTGGGACCGGTCCCCCATTACCTGTGGGCGTGGTTCGGTTCGGCTCCTGCTTTCCTCAATGTGGCAAACGCGTTCTGGACGCTCGTGGTTGTCGAAACCCTGCAGTGGACGCCGTTTGCGTTTCTTTTGTTTTACATGGCGCATCGGGCCATCCCGCTTGAGGTCCGCGAGGCCGCGCAGATGGACGGGTCGACCGGATGGGATATGCTCTGGCGCATCGAAATTCCGCTGATGGCACCCACGATTGCCATTGCGTTGTTCATCCGTTTCATCGACGGCTTCCGGGTGTTCGACAATGTCTATGTGCTCACGGGGAGCGGTCCGGGAGGGTCGACCCGCTCGCTGTCGATCTATGTCTATGAAGCGTTTTTCCGCCAGGGTGAGATCGGGCCCGCGGTGGCTGCATCAGTGCTGTTGTTCATTGCGTCTTTTGGTGTGCTGTTTTTCATCAATCAGGGCCTTGCGAGGAGAACGAGATGATCGTGACCGCACTGCGCTGGGTGGTCTTTGCCATCGCGGCTTTCGCCCTTAATTTCCCCGTGATCGCCACGCTGGTGACCTCGTTCAAGAGCAGCCGGGAGATCGCCACCAATCCGGGCCTGTGGATCGAGGCGCCAACGCTGGAAAACTACATCGCCGTGCTGCAGGTCACCGATCGGCTCAACATCTTTGCCTATCTGTGGAATTCAACCGTAGCCGCGCTGATCGGCACGACGCTGGCCATCATCCTTGCCTTTCCTGCGGCCTATGGTGTTGCGAGGGCCGGGTATGGCCGGCGCATGCTGATGCCGCTGATTGTCAATCTGCGTGCTCTGCCGCTCATAATCTTCGCCATCCCCATCTACATGATGTTTCAATGGGTCGGCCTGCTCGATACCCAATTGGGCCTGGGTCTGATTCTTGTCATCGTCAATCTGCCACTGGCGCTGGTCATCCTCGTCAACGCCATCTCGGACATTCCGGTCGAACTTGATGAAGCGGCGCATATGGATGGAGCCGGCCGGCTCAAGATCATCACCTCGATCATCGCGCCCGTTTGTCGTCCGGCGATCGTCACCACCTTTATCTTCGGGTTCATTACGGCCTGGAACGAGTTTCTTTTCGGGCTGATGCTGACAACGCGCCATGCCGTACCGATGACGGTGGGGGCATCGTTTTTCTTTTCGTCGGGCGGCGGCGGTATCCAGTGGGGCACGGCCTCGGCGGTGATGATTGTCGCCGCGCTGCCGCCGGCGGTTCTGGGGCTTGTCATGTATCGTCAGATCAGCCGGTCGCTGACGGCTGGAGCGGTCAAAGGCTAATCGGTTTTCAGGCGATACGGCGCGCAATGTTGGGGCAATGTGTCGGGACTAGGGTCTTTTCATCGCGATCCTGACGGGTCGCGGTCAAATTAATGGAGACCCAAAAAATGTTTAAAAAGACCACTCTTGCTGTTGCCCTTTCGCTCTTTGCCATTCCTGCATTCGCCCAGATCACGGTCGGCACCGTGCAGGTCACCCCAGAGGGCCTGCCCTATGTTGCAAGCTATTGCGATGAGATCGGTTCGATGAGCGTATCGGACCGGTCTGACTATATGCCAGGTCTTGCCCAGTCGGTCGCTTCGGGCATTTCGCTCAAGACGATCACGGTCAGCGACTGTGAGCGCGCCGGGCTTATCTAAGCCTCTTGCATGACGATCCGATTATCGGCCGGGTTCCTGGGAGCCCGGCCTTTTTCGTGCCCGGGCGATGCAAGGGGCAGGGTTATGGTAAAGGCGGCGCCACCCTGCGGGGACTGCCCGACTTTGATGGTGCCCTTGTGGCGCAGGACGATTTCCTGGACGAGATTGAGCCCCAGGCCGGCGCCGCGCGTGGCCGGCTTTACCCTATAGAAGGGTTCGAAAATCTTTGCGCGTTGTGTGGGGTCGATGCCCGGCCCGCTGTCGCCAACGGTCAGGGTGCCATCGCTTGAGACCGAGACGCTGATCTTGGCGGATTGGCCGGCATGGGAGATGGCGTTCTGGATCAAATTAGTAATGGCACGGGTCAGCGCAATGCTATCACCGTTGACATTGACCGTCTCGGCGTCGCTGCCGAAGTCGATTTCGTCATCGGAGGCGATGACCAGGGGTGCCATTTCCGCGACGGCATCGGCCCCCAGCCTGACCAGGTCGATGGCTTCAAAGCGCGAATGGCCAACATCGATGCGTTGCAGGTCGAGGAGTTGATCGGCGAGGTTGGAGAGTCGCGCCACATCGAGCATCAACTGGGTGCGCTCGGGGCCGGGGTTAAGCAATTCAACGCGGGTCTGCAAAATTGCGATCGGGGTCCGCAGCTCATGGGCAGCGTCAGCCATGAAACGGTGGCGCCGCTCGATGCCGTCATCGACCCGGACGAGTGCGTCGTTGAAGGCGGTGACCAGGGGCTGCATCTCAAGCGGGATACCGGCGGTGGTCAATCGCATTCCGGGCTGATCGACATCGATATGGGAGGCTTCTTCGGCAACCTTGTCGAGGCCGCGCAATTCGCGGCGCAGAGTGAGCGGGATGGCGATAATCAGGACCAGGGAGAGGGCGGCGGAAAAAATTACGAAATATTTGTTTGCGAACAGCAGGCCAACCGAAAGCCAGTCAAAGCGCGGACCGCCGCCGGTCGCGATATGGAGGCGACCGGCATCGGATTCGGCCTGGCGAACGATCAGGGACGCGACTTCGGGGAAGGCTTCGCTGCCGAAATCGCCAAAAGAGATGAACCCCAGATACTCAAGGGCGGGGCGAAAGGCGTCCGGGATCGGGCCATCGCTCGCCACCTGCCCGGAATCGGTCCTTACATAATACCAGAAGGCTGGAAACCTATCCTTGATGGATGCGAGTTTGTCATCATCGCCGACGACCAGTTGACCGTCTTCCAGGGACACGGAATCGGCGATGACGGGAATGATGCGGTCATCGAGCCCTACGCCCGAGGCAAACCTGGAGATGGGCACCGATGCGATCAAAGCAAAGGCCATCAGCGCCAGGATCTGGAAAAACACCAGCTTGCGCGTAAGCTTGTATTGCAGCGAGTTCCAGCGCCCCAGGATCATTGTACTTCCCTAAGCAGATAGCCGATACCGCGAATGGCGTGGATTTCGACGCGAGCGGCGGCGAGCTTGCGGCGCAGACGTGAAAGATGGGCGTCGAGGGCATTGGAGGCGATGTCGTCGTCAAAGCCATAGACCGCCTGTTCGAGGGTATCGCGCGAGACGGTGCGCCCGGCCCGCCTAATGAGCGCCTCAAGGGCGAGGAGTTCGCGGCGGGGCAGATCGACCGGCTGGCCATTGATCCGCACCGCGTTGTGCTCGGGCTCGAACTCCAGTGCGCCGATCATGAGCGTTTCGGACCGCATCTGGGCGGGGCGGCGCAAGACGGCGCGCAGGCGGGCCATCAATTCGTCGATGGAAAAGGGTTTGGCGAGATAATCGTCTGCGCCTTCATCGAGCCCTATGACGCGGTTGTCGAGGGACCCCAGGGCCGAGAGAACGATGATGGGCAGGGCAGGGTTCTGTCGGCGCAGCTCGGGAATGAGCGAGAGCCCCTCGCCATCGGGGAGCTTGCGGTCGAGCAGCACGGCGTCATGAGTGTGGCTCAGGGATGCCTCGCGGGCGATCTCGAGGCTGGCCGCGTGGTCGACGACAATAGAGTGGCGCGCAAGTGCGGACCTCAAAACATTGGCCATCTCGTTTTCGTCTTCAACCAGCAATATCCGCATCTAAAACCTTCCTGAGCCCTGTGTTCTTTGCAGGACTGGGTTGCGCCAACATTGCGCGGTCGGGGCAAGAGTTGCAATGTTGCTGCAATCCAGCGCGCCGATTGATGCCCACATCATTTACTCGCGCCAGTGTTGGATCATGACCGAACACACTCAAACAGTTGCCGACTCTTCTGCCAAGCCCGTTCGCCGCCGCTGGGCCGGGGCCGCCATTGTCCTGTTGATTCTGGCGGGCGGTGGATTTGCCCTCAGCGGCGCTTTCGATGCGCCGCAGGCCCAGGACGTGGCCGACCCGGTGACCGCCGAGCCGCGCGTCATGCAGTTGCACACAAGCGAGGTCTATGACGTCGCGCCGCGCGATCTTTCGGAGGCGATCGCCTTTACCGGCTCGGTGCGCCCGGTCCGGAGCGCGGACATCTCCGCGCAGGTGGCCGGAATTGCCAATCAGGTCCATGTGCAGGCGGGTGACACGGTGTCAGAAGGAGATGTGTTGGTCGAAATCGATGCGACCGACCTCAACCTGCAATTGCGTCAGCAACAGAGCGCGCTCAATTCGACCGAAATCCAGCTCAATGCCGCGCGACAGACGCTCGATCGCGTCCGCTCGCTCGCCGAGCGCGGATCGACGCCCCAGGCAACGCTCGACGCGGCCATTTCCGATGTCGACGGGCTGGAGGCCAGCCTTGCCTCGCTGCAGTCGCAGGTCGAGCAGGTGGAGACAAATATTGAGCGCACCCTTGTCAGGGCGCCGTTCGACGGCACGGTCTCTCGCCGCATGGTCGAGCCGGGACAGGTGGTGGGCCAGGGGGCCGTGGTCATGTCGCTGGTGGATCTGAGCCGTTTGACGGTCGATGCCATGGTGCCGCTGGCGCAAACTGCATCGATTGCGGCGGGGCAGACGGCCAGCCTTGAGGTGCATGGGCTCGATGGTGCTGTGTTCGAGGCGGCGGTCGAGCGGATCAACCCCGTCGCCGAAGAGGGTACACGTTCGGTCGTTGTTCATCTGGGGCTCGACAATCGGGATGCGCAGCTGCGCGGCGGCATGTTCGTCACCGGCCGGATCGTGACCGAATCGTCAAGCGATGCAATCGCCGTGCCCCAGGATGCGGTGCTGGGCAGCGAGGGCGAGCGATATGTGCTGGCGGTGGTCGATGGCGAAGTGACCCGCCAGCCAGTCAGCGTTGAAAAGGTCTGGGACCGGCTGGGCCTGATCGAGATATCCGACGGAGTCGCGGCCGGCGAAGTGGTGGTGGCGTTGCCGCTCTCGGGGCTCGAAGCGGGCCAGAATGTCGTTGTGGGAGCGCTCTAGAGATGTTTTTGACCCGCATCAGCGTCCGTCACCCGGTGTTTGCGACCATGGTCATGGTCGCGATCCTGGTTTTTGGCATCAACGCATTCCGGTCGATGCCGATCGAGCAGTATCCCGATGTCGATTTTCCGGTCGTCGCGGTTCTGACCCCCTATACGGGGGCTGCGCCCGAGGCCGTTGAGACCGAGATTTCCGAGGTGATCGAGGAAGCGGTCAATACGCTGTCGGGGATCGACACGGTGTCGTCGACATCGAGTTCGGGCCATTCGACGGTCATCGTGCAGTTCACGCTCGAAACCGACAGCATACAGGCAGCCCAGGAAGTGCGTGACCGGTTGGCGGCAGTGACGCTGCCCGACGGAGCCGATACGCCGCAGGTCCTGCGGTTCGATCCGACCGCAACGCCCATGGTGTCGCTGGCACTGAGCGGGGAAGGGCAGTCGTTGACCGATCTGACCCGGATCGCCAATGACATCGTTGCGCCTTCCATGACCAATGTCGAAGGGGTAGGCAGCGCGACAGTCGTCGGCTCCACAGAAGAGCAGATCGATATCCTGATCGATCCCGACAGGCTCAATGCCTATGGCATCGGGGTCTCGGAAGTGGTTTCGGCCTTTGCCAGCGACAACATGACAATTCCGTCCGGATCCGTGGATGACGGGCTTCTGGTCCAGACCGTGCAGCTCAACACCGAGCTTGATTCCATAAACGATTTTGCGTCCATCGTGGTGGCACGGCAGGGCAGCCAGACTATCATGCTGGGTGATGTGGCCGAGATCGCGCGCGGTCAGTCCGAGCTTGACGGGCTGGCACTTCAGAACGGGGAACAGGCGCTGGCAATCAACATCTCCAGGGTCGATGGCGGCAATACCGTCGAGATTGCCCATGAGGTCCACGACCGGGTTTCCGAGCTCAACGCAGGCGGAATGCTTGAGGGTGCGCGGATCGAGGTGCTTCAGGACAGCGCCGAGCAGATCGAAGCCAATTATCACACGCTCGAATCCACGCTTCTGGAGGGCGCCCTGCTCGCCGTGGCTATTGTTTTTCTGTTCCTCAATTCGTGGCGGTCGACGGTGATCACCGGCATGACGCTGCCGATTTCGATCCTTGGAACGCTGGCAGTCATTTCCATGCTGGGGTTCTCGCTCAACATGATGACCATGCTGGCGCTGACGCTGTCGATCGGCATCCTGATCGATGATGCGATCGTTGTGCGTGAGAACATCACCCGGCACCTGCACATGGGCAAGAGCCATTTCCAGGCGGCGCTCGATGGGACCAATGAGATCGGGCTGGCGGTGTTGGCAACAACTCTTTCGATCTGCGCGGTCTTTTTGCCGCTGGCCTTCATGGACGGGATCGTGGGGCAGTTCTTCCTGCAGTTCGGTGTGACCGTTGCGGTTGCCGTCTTGATCTCGCTGTTTGTCAGCTTCACGCTCGACCCGATGATGTCGAGCGTCTGGTACGATCCGGACGCCCACCCAGGTGCCAGGCGCGGACCTTTGGGCCGGGCAATTGCAAAATTCGAGTACGGGTTCGAGGCGCTGGGTCGACGCTACAAGAAAATGCTCGGCTGGAGTCTGCGCCATCGGGTGATGACGTTGATCGCGGCGTTGGGGATCTTTGTTTCGAGCTTTGCGCTGGTGCCTTTGGTGGGGTTCGAATTCATGCCGGTGAGCGACAGCAGCCTGATCAATATCGAGGTGGAAACTCCCATCGGATCGTCACAGGACTATACAGCGATCAAGGCGCGGCAGGTCGATGCCATCGTGCGCGGCATTGACGGCGTCGAGAACACCTACACCAATGTCAATTCGGGCACGGCGAGCGGCGAGAATATGGCGGCCATCACCGTCAATTTGCTCGACCCGGGTGAACGCGAACTCTCTGACGTCGCGATCATCGAGGAGATCCGGCGCGCCACGGCAGTAGTGCCGGGAATCGCATTGACGGCCAGTGCCGGCGGCGGGCTGGGGGCTGGCGGTGCGCCAATCACGCTCAATCTGCGCGGCGGCGATCTCGAGGGCCTGACCGAGGGTGCGCGAATGGTTGCCAATGCGGTGGCCAGTGTGCCCGGTGCTATCGACGTCAAGATGAGCACGCAACAGGCCCAGCCCATGCTCGATATCGTGATGGATCGGCAGGCGGCGAGCGATCTGGGCATTTCGGCGCAGCAGGTGGGTTCGGCGATGCGGGTGATGATCGCGGGCGAAGTGGCCAGCGAATGGACCAATGAGCGCAATGACCGTATCGACGTCATGGTGCGGCTGCCCCAGGAGTTGCGATCCGATATCGATGGGCTCTCCAAGCTGCCAATTGCCCAGCAGGCCAATAGTGGCATGGCGATGTCGGTCACGCTCGGGCAGGTTGCAAACCTTGCTCGAACGCTGGGGCCGAGCGAGATCGAACGGCAGGCGCTGGCGCGCCAGATCACGATCAGCGCCAATGTAGATGGCCGCGTGCTGGGCGATGTGATTGCCGATATCGATGTGGCGGTGGCGGCACTGGATTTGCCGGCGGGCGTTGCGATCGAGCAGGGCGGCGATGCCGAAATGCTGGCAGACACCACATCGAGCATGGGCGCGGCGCTGCTTCTTGCCATTGTGTTCATCTATCTTGTTCTGGCCAGCCAGTTCGGCAGCTTTTTGCAGCCGATCGCCATCATGACCGCATTGCCACTGTCGCTTGTGGGTGTTCTGGTGGGGCTGCTGGTGGGCGGATCAACGCTCAATATGTATTCGATGATCGGTTTCATCATGCTGATGGGGCTGGTGGTGAAGAACGCCATCCTTTTGGTCGACAACACCAATCAGCACGTCAGGGCCGGACTGCCACTCAGGGAAGCCCTGATCGAGGCGGGTGGTACGCGGTTCCGACCCATCATAATGACGACGCTGGCCATGATCTTCGGCATGCTGCCGCTGGCGCTGGCGCTGCATCCGGGAAGCGAGGCCAATGCGCCCATGGCGCATGCGGTGATTGGCGGGCTTATCAGTTCGACACTTCTGACATTGCTCGTCGTTCCGGTCATGCTGACCTATGTCGAAGGCTTTGGAAGACGGGTGGGGCGATTCCTGCCCAAGGCGCCTGACGATCAGGGGCATCCGGCGATGCTTTGAGCAGGCAGATCGGGCGCCAAGCGCGTTCAGCGGCTGGCTGATTCGCTTCAATCGTTCGAAGTCTTTGTTGGATTGCGCGTCCGAACCGGACAAACGGTGCCCTTGTTGGCGAGGCGCTCTAGAAAAACTCGACTTCGCCTGAATTGGTGCGCGCGGCGATGCCCGAAAGGGATTCGTCGCGCAATTCGTCAAGGGTCAGGGTCGACCAGACGCCTTCGGCTGCCTGGGCATCACTGCCATCAGAGAGGTCGGCGATCTTGCGGGCAGCGTCGGCCATGTTGCGGCAACGTTGTTCGATGCGGTCCTGCATCTGGAGGGCGACGACAATTTGGCGGATGGCGGTGGAACGGGCTGCGTTGCAATCGATCGAGGTGTCGCCGAGAGTCAGAAGGCTGGCGGTGATGCCATCAACCATTTCCGCCGTCTGGCGAGCGGTTTCTTCCAGCTCTCTGGCCAGCTTGTGCAAGCTCATGCACGGCACCCCCGATTCACAATCATGGCGATCATAATGGCAGACTTCTAAACCGATGCTTGCTATTTGGCGCTATCCGTAGTCATCGCCGGTTAGGGTTAGCAAATGGCTAACGAATGGCGCGATAGGGTCGGAAAAATTCAATGGGAAACCGGTTCGCGCCGGTTTTGCAGAAAAGGTGCAGGGAAGCGGTCAATGCCGTTTGAATTATCTTGATGCCCGATACTTTCACCCGTGGCGTGGTGACCACCGTTCACCAGGGCGATTGTGTAATTTCAAGCCAGCCGGATGCGACGTTTTCGACGATTTTGGGCTCGTGTATTTCGGCCTGCGTACGGGACAGGGTGGCGCAGGTGGGTGGTATGAATCATTTCCTTCTGGCCAGCCAGTCGGGGTCGTCCAAGGACAGGTTCGGGGAATCGGCGCGCTATGGCGCGTTCGCCATGGAACAGCTCATCAATATGGTCCTGACCAAGGGAACGGGGCGGAAAAGCAACCTCGAATTCAAGGTGTTCGGAGGCGGCAACATTCATGCGGGCATGCATGATGTGGGGATGAAAAATATCGAGTTCGTGCGCGAGTTCCTGGGCAATGAAGGCTATATCCTTTCAAGCCAGGACATGGGTGGCAATTATGCCCGGCGGGTGATGTTCCAGCCCCATACCGGCCGGGCTTTCGTCAAGCGACTCGATTCGACCGATAACGCCAAGCTGGTCCGCGAAGAGTTGGCAATTGCAAACCGCCAACCCGCCAAGCCCGTGCTTGACGATATCGAATTGTTCTAGGACCACTCGGCATTCAGACTGGTCCTGCGCCCGTCCGTCAGGCAAAGCGTCGGGCGAGGGCGACGCAAACAACGATGATGGCGGTGGCAGCCAGCATCGAGGCGGCGATGGGCTCGCCCAAGACAAGACCAGCAAGCGTCAGCCCGAAAAAGGGCTGGAGCAATTGGAGTTGTCCGACGCCGGCGATGCCGCCGAGCGCCAGACCGCGATACCAGAAGACAAAGCCGACCAGCATGGAAAACACCGAGACATAGGCAAGGCTGAGCCAGGCGGCGGAGCCGATGGCATGCCATGAGAGCGGCAGGTTGGCGAGTGCCAGTGCGGCCATGAGCGGGGCCGACAGCACCAGAGCCCAGCAGATGACCTGCCAGCCGCCCAGCCGCCGCGACAGTTTTGCGCCCTCGGCATAGCCCAATCCGCACACGATGATGGCCGCGACCATATAGCAGTCGCCGATTAGCGATCCCGCACCGCCACCCGAGATGGCGAAGACGATCACTATGGCGCTGCCCAACCCGGAAAACAGCCAGAAGGCGGGGCGAGGGTTCTCGCCGCCGCGCAGGACGGCAAACGTCGCCGTGGCCAGTGGAAGCAGGCCGATAAAGACAATGGAGCGTGCCGATGTGATGTGCTCGAGGGCCAGTGCCGTGAGCAGCGGAAATCCGATAACCACGCCGATAGCGACGATGGCCAGTGATAAGAGATCGGCGGGTCGGGGGCGGGGCTGACCAAGTACCGCAAGGCAGGTTGCAGCAAGCAGTGCGGCAATGGCAGCGCGGGCCGAAGTGAGAAACAGCGGGGTGAAATCGACGACTGCGACGCGGGTGGCTGGGAGCGAGCCAGAGAAGATGACGACGCCGAGCAAACCGCTGCCCCAGCCCTGAAGAGATGATTTCACTTTACTCGGACCTTTTCCAATGAGCGCACGAGGCTAGAGAGAAGGGGCTGGCCAGAACAGGCACAGATCAATACAATAGTAAAAAATTGTATTGATATGGGCAGGCATACATTTGAATGTAATCGGGCAGATTGGCGGACGGACCGCGACTGTGATGCAGGTAATCAGGGGGCGGGT
>NZ_CAXAXY010000070.1:0-14261 GCF_963972885.1 uncultured Pelagibacterium sp.
TTGCCAAGGTTAGGGTCGTGAGTTCGAATCTCATCGCCCGCTCCAAAAATTCCAAGGCGTGAAAGCCTTGAGATCAAAGGGCCGAAAGGCCCTTTTTGCTTTTCCGGATTAGGGGAAGGCTGACGCTACTTCAGGCAATGCGATAGTGCTGCCCCATGGATCCAGGCGGTCCTTTGGTGTGTGATCGTGCCTTGATCCTGTCGGCCCTTGTTTATCGGACGGCAGTTACCTATATATAGAAGTACGTTTTCGGCCGATCATTGGCTTTCCCTGCACCGGCGCGCCGGTGCAGGAACATCTCCTGATTTTTTGCGAACGTTCTAGATCCGATCCGCGTGTTGCGGGCCGGAAACACGCCCGTATGTCCGCTTTGGACCGGGCCACACGAAAAGACACTTTCATGATCAACGGTACCGTTAAGTTCTTCAATGCCACCAAAGGCTTTGGTTTTATCTCGCCTTCTGACGGCAGCAAGGACGCCTTCGTCCACATTTCAGCGGTGGAGCGCGCCGGTCTTTCGGGTCTCGCCGAAGGTCAGGCTGTCAGCTATGAGCTGGAAAATGGCCGTGACGGCAAGGCATCAGCAGTAAATCTGCAGGTTTCCTGACGATTTCGCCGGGGCTGAGTTTTCGGCCCCGGCCTTCAAGGCGAAAAGCCAGTGATAAAGACACCTCTTGAGGTTGCCGAGAGCAAGGTCCGATCAATCTCGGTTACTGAAAAGAACGGGCAATTTGCGGCCATTCGCCAGGTCCTTCTGGATCGCGAGCGTAAATTGAGAGCCGTTCAGACGGCGCAGCGCCTTTATGACGGGGTGCGACCCGACAACGGCGAATGACGCCGGAGAAAGCACAATGAAAACCAACATCGACGGATTTGATTATACGGCCAGCGCAGAACTTTATCCGGGCAAGCGCTCGACGCGGTTCCGCACGGTTCGCTACCGCCGCTTTGACAGCACGGCAAAGGCGTTGCGCTATCTCATGGAGGAAATGCCGTCCGAACTTCTGGCCGGCGCTATTCTTGAAACCGAGGAACGACGCTTCGGAGCCGATCAGATTACCGCGCTCTACAAGGACAAAGCCTACCCCTTGCCCAGAGCGTAACCCAAAAAAGGATGAAGCTGATGCATATGTTGAGCAAAGTGATCGCTTTTCCTGTTTCATCGAAACGCAGCGGACGCTTCAGCGCCGTCGCCTTTCCCCGCTTTGCCGTTGCGTTCGGTGACCGCGATACGGCTCCGCTGAGCATCATCGCCCAACCCAATACTGCGTCCAGGCTACCGGCAGATTCACCGAGCGCGTCACCGTCACGCTGAGGCTTCCGAAGCCGGTCCGGGATTTTCAGAAACCGCGCAATGCCGCAGACACCCGATAGGTCGCCACAAGGCCGACCTGCGGACTGCTGAAAACGAAGGGCCGACAGGCCCTTTTTGTTTGGCTGGCTTTGTCCTGCCCTAGAAAATGCTGGTAATCATGCGGATCGAGGTGATGGCCAGAAATCCGGCAAAACACCAGCGCAGGGCCAGTTGCGGAATGGCGTGGGCCAGTTTGACGCCCAGCGGCGCCGTCAGCATGGATGTGGGAATGATGGCGACCAGGCCTGCCAGGTTCACATAGCCGAGCGAGAATGGCGGCAGACCGGATACGCCGAGACCGAACAGCGCATAGCCGATCGTGCCGGGGATGGCGATGATGAGCCCGATCGCTGCGGCGGTGCCGACTGCAAGCCGGATCGGATAGGTGAAAAAGGACAGGATCGGGACCGCCAGCGTCCCTCCGCCGATGCCCATCATCACCGAAATCAGCCCGATGGTCGTTGAAAGAATCTGCTTGAGTGGTGTGCCCGGCATGGGGCGGGGCTTGGCCAAGTCGGCCGGCTTGAAGGCCATGTTGATCGCCACAAGCGCTGCGATGGCGGCGAACACGAGCGTGAGCACGGTGCCCGAGACGTTGCCGCCGATCACCGTTCCCGCAACGACGCCAAAGGCGATCCAAGGTCCCCAGCTGCGCAGCAGGCTCGTATCGACGCTTCCGCGCTTCCAGTGCGAGCGCGCAGACATAAAGCCTGTAAAGATGATGGTGGCAAGTGAGGTGCCGACCGCAACGTGCATGCGCACGGTCTCGGATACATCGAGCGCCAGAAAGACAAAGAACAGCACTGGCACGATGACAATGCCGCCGCCGACGCCCAGAAGGCCCGATATGACGCCGGCGATTGCGCCGGTGGCCAGCAGGGTGACGAGCAGGAAAAGAGCCTGCCCCGGATCGACGTTCAACATATAGCTTTTGTCCCCTGATTGCCCGAAAATATGCGGAGCGCGCACATGGTCGCGCTCCGCCCGATCCCTATTAGACCACGTTGATCTTTATTTCACCTACCCCCTGGACGCTTGCCGCGATCATATCGCCGCGGGAGACGGCGCCGACGCCCGATGGGGTTCCGCTCATGATGATGTCGCCGGGCTGCAGGGCAAAAAAGCGCGAAAGGATCGAGATCATCTCTGGTACTTTCCAGAGCATCTGGTTGAGATCGCCTTGCTGGCGCGTTTCGCCATTGACCTTGAGGACAACTGCCCCCTGATCGGGGTGACCGATGCGGCTGGCAGGAACCAGCGGCCCACAAGGCGCCGAGGCCTCGAAGCTCTTGGCCACTTCCCAGGGACGCCCAAGTTTTTTAGCGTCGGCTTGCAGATCCCTGCGGGTCATATCAAGGCCCACGCCGTAGCCAAAGACGTGATCGAGAGCGTCTTCGACCGCGATATCGGTGCCGCCCTTGCCCAGAGCCACGATCATCTCGACCTCGTGGTGCACGTCGGAAGTTTCGGTGGGATAGGGGAAAGTGCCATCCGAAATCACCGCTCCGCCATGCTTGAAAAAGAAGAAAGGCGGCTCTTTGTCCGGGTCGTGGCCCATTTCAACGGCGTGGGCGGCATAGTTGCGGCCGATGCAGAAAATCCGGTTGACCGGGAAGACATCCGATGTGCCTTCAACCGGAAGGGTGGGGACCGGATTGGGGGCGACGACGAAGTTGGCGCCGGCGGGTTTAAGTGCACTCTCGTTCATTATTTCAACTCCTAACGTGTGCGTAGTATTCGATGCGCTTTTCCAGTCGGCCGATCAGGTCCGCCATGGTCAGGGCAAAGGTGAATAAAAGGACGATCAGGGCCCAGAAGTGGGACATGAGGAAGTTCTGCTGGTAGAGCGCGAACAGGGCGCCAACCCCGATGATCGAGACCAGAAGCTGGCCGATGACGACGCCCTTGACGCCGCGGATCATGCCGAGCCGGATACCGGCGAGAATTTCCGGCAATGCGGCAAAAAGCACGATCCTGGCGCGTTCGAAGCGGTTGGCGCCGAAGGAATGGGACATTTCCATTAGCGAGGGGGAAATGTTTTGGACCCCGGCCCTCGTATCAAGCACAATGATCCAGACGGCGAACATGAAAACGGTAACGACAACTGTCGGCGTGCCCAATCCGAACAGGATCATGAAGATCGGGACCAGCGCCGAGAGGGGCGCTGACAGGAAAACGTTGACCCACATGTTGAGCATGTCGTCGACCGGCTTGAACAGGCCCATGAGGACGCCGATCGTGATGCCGACGGCCAACGCCAGCCCCATGCCCATCGCGTAGCACGAAAGGGTGATCCAGACCGCATTGCCAAAGCTGCGCGAGGTCACCACCTCGCCCATGGCCATCAGCACCGACGAGAAGGGCGGGAACAGCATGAGCAGGTCGAACTGCCCGACCAGTTCCCAGACCACCAGCCAGACGACCAGCGCAGCCATCTTGGGGAGTTTGAAACCATTGATTGTCATGGCTCACTCCACATATTTCTTGATGCCGTGCCAGATGCTCTCGACCGTTTCGAGATAGACCTCGTTGCGGCGCAGTTCATCGGGACCGATATCGCCGGGGATGTCGGGGTCGATGATCTCGGACACCCGGCCGGGGCGCGGCGAAAGCAGGATGATGCGATCGGAAACATAGACCGCTTCCTCGATGGAATGGGTCACGAAGATGAAGGTCTTTTTCTCCACTTCGCGCAGACGGATCAGGTCTTCCTGAAACTTGCGCCGGGTCTGCTCGTCGACGGCCGAGAAGGGCTCGTCCATCAACAGGACTTCGGCATTGACCGAGAGGGCGCGGGCCAGGCCGACCCGTTGGCGCATGCCGCCAGAGAGCTGGTGGGGATAGCTTTTTTCGAAACCATCAAGGCCCACTTCCCTTATATAATGGTTGGCGATCTCCTCGCGCTCGGATTTTCCCATGCCCTGCATTTTGAGGCCGAAAGCGGCATTGTCGAGAACGCTGGCCCAGGGCAGCAGCGCGAAATCCTGAAAGACGAAAGCCCGCTCGGGTCCGGGTCCGGAAATTTTTTTGCCGTTGACCAGCACTTCGCCCTGTGTCGCCGGTAGCAGTCCGGCAATGATCTTGAGCAGGGTGGTCTTGCCGCAGCCGGACGGCCCGAGCAGACTGGTGAGCTGCCCGGTCTGGAAATCGAGATTGATGTCCTTGAGGGCCACGACCTCGGTTCCGTAGACTTTCGAGACGTTCTTGACTTCGATGATCTTGCTGGATGCCCCCACTGGGGAAGCTCCTTTTTCAAGCATATCGGGGGTCGCGATTTTCATTTCACACTCCGTTTTTCCGGGCGGAACAGCAGTGTTTCGACCCATTGCAGGAGGCCCACGGCGATCACCGCAAACAACACGATGGAAGCGATTGTCGCGTACATATGGGCAAAATTGGCCACCGAGCGGTGGAAGGTGATCAGATCGCCGATGCCGGTCGGCGTGATCAGCAATTCGGCGAGGACCACACCGGAAAAGCCCTCGGCAACGCCGAGCCGCAATCCGGCGAACATCATGGGGCTGGCTGCGGGAACCACAACGTACCAGATCTGCTGGCGGCGGGTGCCCATGAAGGAATGGCACATGGAGACCAGCGATCCGGGGACGTTTCGCACCGCCTTGTAGGAATTGATTGTGATAACCGGCATGGCGAGCATGACCACAGCGATCACCTTGGCCGTCAGGCTGATGCCGTAGATAAAGGTCACCAGCGGGATCAGTGCCGCCATGGGGGCGGCTTGCATGACGATGAATATGGGCAGGGCGAGCCATTCGACGTCTTCGCGCAGGCCCATGGCTACGCCCATCGTCACCCCCACGATCAGGGAAAAAGCGAGCCCAATGAGCAGCGGTTCGAGGGTGCGCAGATAGGCCATGCCCATCGAGCCGTCCACCACCATTTCCCAAAAGGCAGATACAGTCGCCGAAAACGTGGGGAAGGAAAAGTTGAAGCCCGAACGGCCGGCCATTTCCCAGGCCAGCGCGAAAAGAGCCACCGAAAGCAGTTTCCAGATCAGCGGGATCTGGGCCAGGCGCGAGGCGAAACCGGGTGCGTCTGTCCGGTTGTGCAGCAGTGCGGCGTCGGCCGTGTTCAGTGTCGACATGATTATACCTGGGTGTGTTTGACCGATGGAATCGCGCGGGGGATTTTCTCCCCCGCACGCTCATCCTTACCTACTGGCGAGCAGCGTCCAGGGCGCTGAAGTCCCAGTACATCGAGACATCCACATCCCCGTCGGGGGCTTCGACCTGACCGGCCGCCGAGAGGAAAGCGAGATCGTCGATGACGTCCTCGGGCATGCCGCCGCCAAGCGGCAATACGCCGCCTTCGGCCGCTTCGGTGTAGAACTGCTCGATGTCACCAGCCGCTTCGGCCGGAAGATCGGGCAGCAGGTCGTATTGCGTCCGCCACTCGGCCACCATTGCAGGATTTTCGTTGATCTCCTGCCAGGTGCCGAGCAGCTCCTCGACGAACACCGCCAGATCATCGGTGCGGCTTTCGAGGAAGCTTATGTTGGCGTAGAGCGCCTCGTCGGTGGCATTTACACCTTCGACAGGAAGCTGCATGAATTTGCCGGGCGCCTGATCCTCGAGCAGCCGCATGGAGGCCGCGTCAACGATCGTGGCATTGATCGTGCCCTGCAACAGGGCGCCGGCCCGCACTTCGGCGCCCGGAACATAGCTGAGGTTGGAAAAGGCTATGCCCTCGTTCTGCTCCATGAGCCGCATCAGGGCCTCGGTACCCGATCCGCGCGAGTGCACGGTCATTTCCTCGCCGTCAAGGTCGGCCCAGCTCGAATAAACCTCTGAATTGACGACAGGGAAGAACAGAAGCGTCGTCATGCGGTAGAACATGCGGATCGGGGCGTTCGAATTCTGGATGAAGGCATAAGGCGCTCCAACTCCGATATCGGCCTGCCCGCCGACGACCGCCTGGGTCGCGACATCTTCAGAGTTAAAGAACGTCAATTCCATGGGCACGCCGCGTTCCTTGGTGCGCTCGATGGCAACGAGCAATCCGAGGCTTTCGACGCTGGCAATGTCGCCCATGGCCACCCGTATGGGGGCATTCTGGGCCAGAGCCGGCACGGCACCGAACGGAATGCTCAGGGCAATTGCGGCGCTGGCGATGGTAAACAGTCTGCGCGTGATCTTCATAAGTTTCTCCTCCCTTGTGAAAATCGGCTTCCGGTTCAGGAAACAGCCCTCCTTGCCGCAACCAAATCCAGAATGGTTTAGTTTTTTCACGAAATTGGTTTAACGTCAATGTCTCGTGGGTTGTCGTGTTTGAGGGCTTCGCATCAGACATAAATAGCTGAAAAATAATGCATAATAATGCTACAGGCAGAGCCCGCTAAGGTGGCAGCGCCAGAAAGTTTGCGGAATTGGCTGCGAAAAGCGGATTGACTTGCCGAAATTACCTGTCTTAGGTATCAAACCAATTACAATTGGTTTCGAGGTGCTGATGGCTGACGATACGCAGGAAATCGAAGAGGGGAACGGCGCGACACTGGTTCAATTGCGGGCCTGGCTGACGCGTCACAACTTTCCGCCCGATACCAGGCTGCCAGCGGAACGTGAGCTTTCCGAACAGCTTGGCGTCTCGCGGGCCGATCTGCGCAAGGCGTTGGCGACGCTGGAAGCGGAGGGCCAGCTCTGGCGCCATGTGGGCAAGGGCACGTTCACCGGCAGCCGGGCCATCGAAGTGCTCAGCCTTGCGGAGATCGACAGGGAAACCAATCCGGCCGAAGTCATGCGAACCCGCCTGCTGATCGAACCGATTATTGCCCGGGAGGCCGCGCTCAACGCGACCTCACGTCATGTGGAGGCCATGCATCGCTGTATCCAAAGGACGCACAGGGCGGGCACCTGGCGGCAATATGAAGCGGCCGATAACGAGTTTCACCGGTGCATTGCCGAGGCAACCGACAATCGATTGTTGCTGGCGCTTTTCGATGCACTGAACGCGGTGCGCCGTGCGGTGGTCTGGGGGTTGTTGCGGTCCAGCTCGGACCGCCCCCCGCACGATCACCATTCCTTTGCGGAACATGATCTGATCATTGCGGCCATCGAGCAGCGCGATCTCGATGGCGCCAGCCGTGCCATGTATCAGCATTTGCGTCAGGTCGAGCGACATCTCATGGAGGCGCCCGAGGTCAGGTCCCGCTGACCGCTTACGCTGCGCCTATCAAAGTCCGATTGTTTCGGACAGGCAACTGGTCTAGCAAGAACGCCACCTCCCCTTCTTGTCCCGGACTTTGCCTTTCCATGGATTTCATCACACTCGCCATCATTTTTGCCGCGGTCGGTGCCGGCGCCATCTCCAAGGGCGCCACCGGGATGGGAATGCCGCTTATCGCCGTCCCCTTCCTGGCGGCGACGTTCGGGCTACAGCATGCCATTGCCGTGCTGCTGATCCCCATCCTGGTTTCCAACGCCTTTCAGCTCTATCGCTTTCGGCATGCCAGGGGCGATGCGCGATTGCGATTTCTTCCATCCATGCTGGCGCTTTGCGTGGTCGGGGTGATCGGCGGAACCTGGTTTTTGACAGCGACCCCTGAACGGGGACTGGCGCTGACCCTGGGCATCCTATTGCTCGGCTATCTGGGGCTGCGGGTCCTGAATCCGCACTTTATAGTCGGCCCGGAGGCGGCGAAACGCTGGGCCATGCCGGCTGGCCTGGGGGCGGGACTCCTGCATGGGGCGACGGGCATTTCCGCGCCGATCGGGGTGACCTTCATTCATGCCATGCGGTTCGAGCGCAACGCGCATGTTTATGCGGTTTCAGCGATGTTTATGGTTCTGGCCACTTTTCAGGCGCCCTCGCTGTGGGTGGCTGGCGTTCTGCGCCCTGAATGGCTGCTGCAAGGGGTGTTTGCGCTAATCCCGACCTTCCTGTTCATGCCGGTCGGGCAATGGCTTTCGGGCAAGCTCAGTCAGACCGCCTTCGATCGGATGATCCTGATCTTTCTCGGCCTTATCGGTCTCAAGATGGTGCTCGGCATCTAGAGCATGTCCAGCAAAAGTGGAAACGGTTTTGCGGTTCGGACACGCGACAAAACAAGGGCTTAGAGCCAAGGATTTGATTCAATCAAATCCTGAACGGCTCTAAGCCTTCTCGATTTCGGGTAACAAAAAAAGGCGGCCGAAGGCCGCCCTTTGTTTATCGTTTCGATGCCTTTTATGCGGCGACGAGGTTGCGCAGCACATATTGCAGGATACCGCCATGGCGATAGTACTCGAGTTCGTCCAGCGTATCGATGCGCAGGAGAACCGGCACGATTTCATTTCGGCCGTCACCGAAGGTGATATCGAGTTCAAGCGTCTGGCGCGGCTCGATTTCCGTTAATCCGCGGATTGAAACCGTCTCATCGCCGGTGATACCGAGCGACTGCCATGAGGTGCCCTCGTTAAAGACCAGCGGAAGGACGCCCATGCCGACCAGGTTGGAGCGGTGGATACGCTCGAAGCTCTGGGCAATTACGGCGCGAACGCCGAGCAGGGTCGTGCCCTTTGCCGCCCAGTCGCGTGACGAGCCCGTTCCATACTCCTTGCCGGCAAAGATCACCAGCGGGGTGCCCTGAGCCTTGTATTCCATGGCTGCGTCATAGATCGGTACCACTTCGCCCGAAGGCGACTTGGTAAAGCCACCCTCGACGCCATCGAGCATCTGGTTCTTGATGCGGATATTGGCAAAGGTGCCCCGCATCATCACTTCGTGGTTGCCGCGACGCGCGCCGAACGAGTTGAAGTCGATTGGCTTGACCTGGCGTTCCATCAGGTACTTGCCGGCAGGCGTGCCCGACTTGAACGAGCCGGCCGGGGAAATGTGATCGGTGGTGATCGAATCGAGGAAGATCGAAAGAACCCGGGCGTTCTCGATGTCGGTCACCGGCTTGGGGTCCATGGTCATGCCCTCGAAATAGGGCGGGTTCTGAACATAGGTGGACGCCGAGTTCCACTTGTAGGTCTCCCCACCGTCGACCTTGATTTCCTGCCACCGCTTGTCGCCCTTGAACACATCGCCATAGCGGCGCCTGAACATGTCCACCGAAATCGCCGAGCGCAGAACGTCGGCCACTTCAGTCGAAGTGGGCCAGATGTCTTTCAGATAGACGGGCTGTCCGTCCGATCCGGTGCCGAGCGGCTGGGTGGTAATATCGCCGGTCATTTTACCGAGCAGCGAATAGGCGACAACCAGTGGGGGCGAGGCGAGATAGTTGGCGCGCACGTCGGGGTTGACGCGGCCCTCGAAGTTACGGTTCCCCGACAGCACCGAGACGGCAACCAGATCGTTGTCGTTGATGCATTTGGAGATGTTTTCATCGAGCGGGCCGGAATTGCCGATGCAGGTGGTGCACCCATAGCCGACAGTGTTGAACCCCATGGCGTCGAGGTCTTCCTGCAGGCCGGATTTTTCGAGGTATTCGGTGACGACCTGCGAACCGGGAGCCAGTGATGTCTTAACCCAGGGCTGGGGTTTCAATCCCTTTTCGCGTGCCTTGCGGGCCACGAGGCCGGCAGCGATCAGCACCGACGGATTGGACGTGTTCGTGCACGAGGTGATCGCGGCAATCACCACATCGCCATCGGAAATCCGATAGTCCGCACCATTGACGACATAGCCATGGTTTTCGTTGTCCTCGGGCGTATCATGGACGCCGGTGGCACCCTCATCGATATAGCGCGAATCGCCCTTGGAGTCGGGCTCGGGCGAAACCTTGCGGCCGCCGGCAATCTCTTCGAGTGCCTTGACGAACGCGGTCGAAGCGTCGGTCAGGGCCACACGATCCTGCGGGCGCTTGGGACCGGCCAGCGAGGGCACGACGGTGGAAAGATCGAGTTCGAGCGTGTCGGTGAAGATCGGATCCTGGTCATTGTCGGCCCGGAACATGCCCTGTTCCTTGGCATAGGCTTCGACCAGTGCCACGCGATCGGGTTCGCGGCCCGAATCGGTGAGGTATTTGATGGTTTCCTTGTCGATCGGGAAGAAGCCGCAGGTCGCGCCATATTCGGGCGCCATGTTGGCGATGGTTGCCTTGTCTTCGAGCGAGAGGTTGGAGAGGCCGGCGCCGAAAAATTCGACGAATTTTCCGACCACGCCCTTCTTGCGCAGCATTTCGACGACGTGCAGCACAAGGTCGGTTGCTGTCGTGCCTTCGGGCAACTTGCCAGTGAACTTGAACCCGATCACTTCGGGGATGAGCATGGAAATGGGCTGGCCGAGCATTGCAGCTTCGGCCTCGATGCCGCCTACACCCCAGCCAAGGACGGCCAGTCCGTTGACCATCGTGGTGTGGCTGTCGGTGCCGACAAGCGTATCGGGATAGGCGATTTCCTCGCCGTTTTCCTGTTTCGTCCAGACGGTCTGGGCCAGATATTCGAGATTCACCTGGTGGCAGATGCCGGTTCCGGGAGGCACGACGCGGAAATTTTCAAACGCCGACTGACCCCAACGCAGGAATTCATAGCGCTCGCCATTGCGTTCATATTCGCGCGTCACGTTCTGCTCGAACGCGCCGGGGGTGCCGAAATAATCGACCATCACCGAGTGATCGATGACCAGATCGACGGGGACAAGCGGGTTGATCTTCTGGGGATCCGCACCGAGATTTGCGGTGGCATCGCGCATGGCGGCCAGATCGACAACGGCGGGAACGCCGGTGAAATCCTGCATCAGGACGCGGGCAGGGCGGTAGGAGATTTCGTGCCCGGCCCGGCCGCGATCGTCGAGCCATGCCTTTACAGCCCTGATGTCGGCGGCCTTGACGGTGCGGTCGTCTTCGAAACGCAGCAGGTTTTCGAGGACCACCTTCAATGAATGGGGCAGGCGGGAAATGCCATCCAGTCCGTTCTTTTCTGCTTCGGCGAGCGAAAAGATCGTATAGGCCTTGTTTCCAACGGTGAGGTTCGTCTTGGTCTTAAAGCTATTGGATGTCTCGGTCACGCGGTCCGCCTTGTCTCAATAAGGTTGCGGGTACCCCCGATTGAGACCGGGCCAAACGGCCAATTTCGCGTCGAAAACAATGCGACGCTGCAATGGCCACCGGCTCGTCCGGAGGCATGAAGCGAGAAAGCATAACTTCTCCCCCGCCTTTTTCGCCCTCTCTATAATGAATCCAATTTGCACTTGCCAGCCCGGACTTTGGTTCAATAGAGCTTTGGCATGAACATTGAAGGGCTTTCCCGCATGCCGGAAACCGGGCTTGGCGTTAACGCCCTGTCGCTGAGCAGGGGCGGGCGGGCCATTGTGACAGCGTTGAGCTTTTCGCTGGAGGCGGGAACGGCGCTTATGCTGCGGGGGCCCAATGGGGCCGGCAAGAGCACATTGCTGATGGCTCTGGCCGGGCTGCTGGATCCCGTTGCGGGGCGCATAGAATATCTGCAAACCGATCCCGAGGCTCCGAAATACGGGCATCTGCACTATGTCGCGCATGCACCGGCCATAAAATCGGGACTCAGCGTCGCCGAGAATCTCAAATTCTGGGCCGATGTGCTCGATGCAGAACCAGCCGATGTCGAAACCGCCTTGTCCCGGGCCGGGCTGGGAGAATTGGGCAGCATAGATGCCGGGCTTCTTTCTGCCGGTCAGACCAGGCGCCTGGCGTTGGCGCGCCTGATTGCCGTTCGCCGCCCGCTCTGGCTGCTCGATGAGCCGACCAGTGCGCTCGACACCGCCGGCGCGGCATGGGTCGGTGCGCTGATTTCCAGTCATTTGCAACAAGGTGGGCTGGCGGTCATTGCCACCCACCTCGACATCGCCGTTGACGGCAATGTGAAGACGCTCGAATTGGGCGGATCGGCGCAATGAAGGTTCTGGGCGCAATCATCGCTCGCGACCTCCGGCTCGGTCTGCGCCAGGGTGGGGACATTCTCACCCTCGTGCTGTTCTTTGTCATTGTTGGCGTGCTCATGCCGTTCGCCGTTGGGCCCGACCGTCCGCTTCTTGCCCAGCTTGCCCCCGCCATTATCTGGGTAGCGGCGCTTCTGGCGCAGCTCTTGTCCAATGAACGTCTGTTTCGCGGCGATTTCGACGATGGGAGCCTGGCCGTTTTCCGCCATGGTATCGTCCCGCTCGAGATGGTGGTCGCCGCAAAACTCGTTGCGCACTGGCTGCTCACCGGATTGCCACTGATTGTGGCGATGCCCATTCTGGCCCTGATGCTGGGGCTTGATGGGCAGGGGTTCTGGCTGGCCGTTTGTTCGCTGGCGCTGGGCACGCCGGCGCTGGCTGCGTTCGGCGCCATCGGGGCTGCTGTGACAGTTGGCCTCAAGCGTGGGGGGCTGGTTGCACCGGTTCTTGTCTTGCCGCTGAGCCTGCCAGTGCTTATTTTCGGTGCCGGTGCGTTCGACGTGGCGCGGCTGGGCGGATCGGCCCAGGCCCTGCTGCTGCTCGGCGCGATCAGTCTTTTAAGCGTAACGCTTGCACCGTTCGCCGCGGCGCTGGCGCTGAAGATTTCCGGGGAATAGATGGTTCAGACCCAACCCAAACCCGCCGAGCCGGGATGGTTCACCCGCATCGCCCATCCGGGGATGTTTATGGGGTGGTCGCGCCATCTCGTCGTTCCGCTCTCTGTCGGGACCGGGCTGGCCTTTGCGGTGGGGCTCTATTTTTCGTTCCTTGCCTCGCCGGCCGATTATCAGATGGGGGACACAGTGCGCATGATGTATGTGCACGTCCCCAGCGCCTGGCTGAGCCAGTTCTGTTACGCCGTGATGTTTTTTTCGGCCATCGGCACGCTGGTCTGGCGCCATCCCATGGCCGATGTCAGCCAGAAGGCCGCCGTTCCTCTTGGTGCCGCCTTTACCGCGCTTGCCCTTTTCACCGGCTCGATGTGGGGCCGGCCCACATGGGGCACGTTCTGGGAATGGGATGGGCGCATGACCTCGACGCTGGTCCTGCTGTTCATCTATCTCGGCCTTATCGCCCTGTGGCGGGCGTTTGACGATCAGCTCAAGGCGGCTCGGATCGTTGCGGTGCTGACTTTGGTGGGCGCCATCAATATCCCCATCATCAAGTTTTCCGTCGATTGGTGGCAGACCCTGCACCAGCCCGCGTCCGTGTTCAGAACCGATGGTCCGACGGTCGATGGCTCGATCCTCGTGCCGCTGCTCGTGATGACGCTGGCGTTTTCTCTGCTGTTTTTGACTCTGCATCTTGTGCGCATGCGGACCGAAGTCACCAAGCGTCGCATCCGCTCGCTCGAGTTGGCGCAGGCCCGCGCGGGAGAAGGTGCATGATCGATCTGGGCCAGCATTGGGAATTTATCACTGCAGCCTATGCCGGCACGATTGTCGTTGTCGGTGCGCTGATCGGCTGGACCGTGATTTCGGCGCGGTCGGCCAAGGCGCGGGTGGCTATGCTCGAAGCGGCGCGGCAGGCGCGCAGGCAGAAATGAAACCATCGGTCAGGATCGGCCTGGCGGTTTTGCCGCTCATTATCCTTGCGGCTCTTCTGGCGGTGTTTGCTTCGCAGATGGGGCGCTCGACGAGCTTTGTGCCCTCCGCGCTCATCGACAAACCGGTACCACAATTCAATCTCGCCTCGGTCGAGGGGCACGGCCAGCCCGGATTTTCAGCGGCCGATCTCGCCGGCAATGGCGTCGTTATCGTCAACGTCTTTGCGTCCTGGTGTGTGCCCTGCCGCGCCGAACATCCGTTCCTTATGGAATTGGCAAACGAACCGGTCGAAATCTATGGGCTCAATTATGACGATCCGGCGGAAAACGCCCGGGCGTTTCTGGCCGAGCTTGGCAATCCTTACGATCGGATCGGCGCGGATCGGGATCGTCGGGTGGGCATCGAATGGGGCGTTTACGGCGTGCCGGAAACCTTTGTCGTTGATAATGACGGCGTCATCCGGTTCAAACATGTCGGCCCGATCGACCAAGAGAGCTACCAGAACA
>NZ_CAXAXY010000071.1:0-14177 GCF_963972885.1 uncultured Pelagibacterium sp.
AGCCCGAAGAGCGGCAGGGCTAAAGCGCGTCGATCGCCGTTGCCAGATCGACGTCTTTTTGCGTCAGGCTGGCCTTGTCGTGGGTTTTGAGGGCGATGACCACCCGGTTGTAGCTGTTTGACCAGTCGGGGTGGTGACCGGCTTTTTCCGCCACAAGTGCCACCCGTGTCATGAAGGCGAAGGCGTGGGAAAAATCCTTGAACTTGAAGCTTTTTTCCATGGCGCCACTGTCGTTGATCTGCCAGCCGTCAAGACCGGCCAGTGCGGCCTGGGCGTTAAATCCGGTCTGCGATCCTTGATCGGTCATTTCGCTTTTTCCCCTCTCCGTGGCATTATCGGGTGCATTGAGCCGGCGCGACGTCCTTGATCTGGGTTAGAGACAGGCCATCGCGGTCGGGCAAATGCAGTGTAAAGACCTTCTTTACCACACAACAACTTCGTGCCTGCAACCAGGTGGTGGGCACAACATTGTCAACGTGATGCAAACCGCCGACGGGCAAGGTGGTTCCAGCCGAACGCTCGGAATCTGGTCAGGATAATGCCAAAGGGCCCCAGACATCTGCCAACGCTCGATTATGTCTCGATCGTGGCTTCGCTCTACAAGGACAGACGCGCCATGCTGGTGGGCATGGCGGCGACGATTTCGGGCGTGATGATGGCGGCGATCAAGACCGATGCGCCGTTGCTTTATGCGGTGGCTCTGGCCTTTGTGGTTTCCACCGCCAAGCGCTACTACAACATGCTCGCGTTTGAGGATCACCCCCCGGCTCCCGATGACCGCGCCAGCGCCCAGTCCTGGGAACGCCGCCAGATGGTCCAGGGCACGATCTCGGCCTTCATCTATGGCAGCTGGTGTTTTGTTTCGCTGGTCATCGTGCGCGACCCGTTTGCCGTGCTGGTGGCGGTTTCGGTGACCATTGCTGCCATGATCGGCATCGTGACGCGCAATTTCGGGGCCGACAGGATCGTGACATCCCAGTCGCTGGCCATCTCGGTGCCCATGGCCCTGGGGCTCGTTCTGGTGGGTGACGGCTACCATATGGCGCTGGCAGCGCTCCTGGTTCCGCTGATGATCAGTTTCCGGTTCCTGGCGGCCGATGTGCGCGGCATGCTGCTGGCCCAGGTCCATGAGCGCACCGTGGCCTCGCGGCTGGCCGTCCAGCTCGATACCGCGCTCGAAACCATGCAGCACGGGCTGTGCATGCTCGACGAGAACGGGGTCATCGCGCTGGCCAATGACCGCGCACAGCAGACCTTTGCCGGCATCTCCGAGGGATCCTGGGTCGGGCGCTCGTTCTCGGACCTGCTCGAAGAGGCGATCGGCAAGCGGGCCCTGCCCGAAACGACGGCGGACCGGCTCAACCGCATGATCATCCAGCAGGAGGGCGGCAAGATCGTCATGAAGCTCTCGGGCGATTTCCACTGCGAGGTGACCATCTCCTCGCGCGGTGACCGCACGGTGCTGCTGTTCGAAAACGTCACCGCCCGTATCCGGGCTCAGGAGCGCATCAATTTCATGGCGCGCTATGACGGGCTGACCGGGTTGCCCAACCGCGCCTATTTCACCGAACAGGTCGAGGCTGAACTCGCCTCGCGCCAGCGGATCGGCCGCGACGAGCCGGTGCTTCTGGCCATTATCGACATCGACGATTTCAAGCATGTCAACGACACGCTTGGCCATCTGGCGGGCGACCGGGTTCTTTCGGAAACGGCTGTTCGCATTCAGACCGTCATGCACCGCAATTCGCGGCTGGCGCGGCTGGGGGGCGACGAATTCGTCATCTATCGCGCCCAGCACACCGATTCCGAAACGATACAGGCCGAGGTTGAAGCGATCCTTTCGATCCTGCGGCGGCCCTTCGAGGTCGGCGGGGAACGCGCCGACGTCGATGCCTCCATCGGCTTTGTCTCGAGTTCTGACCCCCATATTGGTCTGGATGAGCTGATCACCCGGGCCGATCTTGCCCTTTACAGCGCCAAGGCGCGCGGCAAGGGTCAGTATCAGGCCTTTGTCGCGGAAATGGACAGCGATTTCCGCTATCGCCAGCGCCTCAAGAGCGACCTTGCCCTAGCCATTGCCCAGGATGAGCTCAAGCTCTTCTATCAGCCGCTTGTGGATCTTGGCACGCGCCGGGTGGCCGGATGCGAGGCACTGGCCCGCTGGACCCACCCCGAGCTCGGCCCGATTCCCCCCGATGTCTTTATCGGGCTTGCCGAGGAAACCGGCCAGATTTCGGCGATCACCCGCTGGGTGCTCAGGACCGCAACGGCCGAATGCGTCAACTGGCCCAAATCGGTATCCGTCGCGGTCAACGTCTCGGCACGCGATCTGCGTGGCGAGGACCTGGCCATGCATGTGTCCGAAGCGCTCGAGGCCAGCGGGCTGGCCCCCGGCCGGCTCGAGATCGAGGTGACAGAAACCGCGTTGATCGAAGACAGGGAAGGTGCCGCCGCAAAGCTCGAACTGCTGGCCGCCAACGGGATCGGTATTGCGCTGGACGATTTCGGCACCGGCTATTCCTCGCTTTCCTATCTGCACGGCATGGCGTTCTCCAAGCTCAAGATCGACCGCTCCTTCATCGCCGGCATCACCACCAGCGAACGCTCGCTCAAGCTGATGGCCAATGTGGCCCGGCTGGGCCGCGATCTCGATCTGGTTCTGGTTGCCGAAGGCGTGGAAACCGAAGACCAGCTCGAAGCCATCGCCAGCCACACAACGATCGATCAGGTGCAGGGCTTTCTGTTCGGCAGGCCCATGCCAGCCGATGAAACCCGTGAGCTGATCGCCACCATGAACCAGGCGGATGCCCGTCCCCGCGGTGCCAAGGCGCGGCGGCCGGCGCTGGTGAGCAAATAGCTGTAAACATTGCCGTGGATTTGACGCTTAGGGCTTTTGCTTTTCGTTAAAACTTTACTAACATTGCCCTATTTCGGGGTGATGGTATGGGTAATGCCGATATCGAAACGCGGTCCAGGACCTCGCGCTTTGCCACGAGTCTGATGGATCTGCTCGAGCGGGTGGAATACCGCCGCGTCAGGCTCGACGAGCAGTTCGATCCGGTCTACCGGCTGCGCTATGAGGCGTATCGGCGCGAAGACGGCATCGCGGCAAACGAGGACCGGATTGCCTCGGACCATCTCGATTTCACCCCCAACGCCATGTGTCACGGGGTCTATATCGACGGAGAGCTGGTCTCCTCGATCCGCCTGCATTTTGCAACCGCCGCGCACCGGGAATCGCCGTGCATGCGCATGTATCCCGAGCTGCTGGGCGGCATGCTCGATGCCGGACAGACCTATATCGACCCCTCGCGCTTTACCGCAGACCGCGAGGCAACGCTGGCCATTCCGGCCCTGCCGTTCATCACGCTGCGGATTGCCGCCATGGCGTGCGAATATTTCGATGCCGATTACTGTCTTTCCGGGGTTCGCGACGAGCATGCCGCGTTTTACAAGCGGGTGTTCGGGTCAAGGGAAATCGCCGGCTACAGCCAGTATCCGGGCATGAGTTTCCCGGTCAAACTCTATGCGGCCGCGGTCGGTGACATCCGCAACCGCGTGGCCGACCGGTTTCCCTTCTTCATGTCGACGCCCGCCGAGCGCAACAAGATGTTCGGATCCGATAGCGACGCCCATTATCTGGGCCTGATCCAGCCCACGGCCCGCCAGGCCGCCCTTGCCGAAGCGCGGTTCGCGCCGGCAGAGTGAGCGCAATCGGCTCTAGAAAGGGTCCTGGCGCCGGGCCAGTGTTTCGATCTTGCCCAGCCACAGATAATGGAGTTCGCGCGCCAGCCGAAGCGTGGGCTTGGCGGCGAAAAGGAGCGAACCGATCAGAAAGAACCAGGTTGCCGTTGTCTGGCTGGCCGCCGAGAAAAACAGCACGCTGCCGATGACGAAACAGATGGCCGCGCCAAAATCGACGGCGGTGTACCAGATTTCATAGAGCGCGTAGAGATGACGGTGCGCGCCGGAGCGCTCGCGGGCGTTGGGATCGAAGAGACTCATGATTGATCTCCCATGCGGTTGTTGTCCGAATCGGCAAATGCCAAGGCGCGGAATATGTTTCGAGAGCACGGAAAAAATGGTGCCGCTTGCGTGACTCGAACACGCGACCTCCGCATTACGAATGCGATGCTCTACCAACTGAGCTAAAGCGGCTTGGCCCGGTGGGGCGAATTGGCGTCTTTTACTTTCGGCGCGCGAAACGCGCAAGGCCTGATGGCGTGGCTTTTTCGCCTATGGTTGCGTTTTGGTTGGCGTTGCGGCGTCCTCAATCGCCGGCAGGGCGGCGCCAGCTTGGCCCGCGGGGCTGCTGGAAAGCGTTTTTACCGGCGCCCGGGTCTGCACGGGCACCTTCCACTCGAACGCATCGAGCCGGCCGGTGACCGGTGAGGCCGGTGCCCACTCGTCCGAAGTTATCCCGTCCGCTGTCCATGTGGGGTCGGCGGGGGCGCTGACGGCGCGCGACAGCCACTCGCGGGCCTTGCCCTGATCGCCTGACTGACCCTCTTCGATTTCGGCCATCAACAGGCACATCTGGCGGGTCGGTTTGACCAGAAACGGGGCCAGCGCGTTGCGGGCAACGCTCCACTCATAGGCATCGATCGCCGCCCGGGCCAGGACGATGGCCGCCATGGGGTGGCTTTGGGGGGATTCGACCAGCGTGCGGATGCGCTTGAGGCGTTCGAGTGCCGAGGTGCCGGGCTTGACGTGGGCGTAGAGCGTTGCGGCATCGGGATGAAAGCCGGCGCGCCACGTCCTGCGCAGCAGGGCCGATGCCCGGCGCGTATCGCCACGGTTGATGAGAATGCGCGCGGCCACCAGCGCGGCGGGCACGAAATCGGGTATGGATTTGAGCGCCCGGCTGGCGTGATCGTAGGCGGTGTCGGGTTCGGTTTCTTCGATTGCCATGGCGAGCGCGGTTTCGAGCACGCCCTGACGGCGTTTTTTGGCGGCCTTCTGGCTCCTGGTGCGGGCGGGTAGCGATGCGCTCATTTCCAGCGCGTCGGCCCATGCGCCCTTGGTTGCCAGATCGTTGAACACGGCTTCGGACGCCCAGTCGAGGCTGGGCGCAATGGCCAGCGCCTTGCGCGCGAAGGTGATCGCCGCATTGCCTCGCTCCTGGGTTCTTGCCTGCTCGTACAGCCCCGAAAGCGCGGCCAGCGCCGTGCGCTCATTGGAAATCAGGGCTCTGTAATGCTCACGCGCCGAAGACAGATCACCCAAGGCCAGTTCGGCCCGGGCTTCGAGCAGTTGGGCGGCGGGGTTTTCGGGCAATTTGGCGCGCGCGTCGCGGGCCAGCATGCGGGCGCGGGAAAATTCTCCGGCCTGCAGGGCAATCATCCCGTCCGAAAGCGCTTCGACGCCGGCTCTTTCCTTGCGCCGCGCAGTGGAGCGCGCCAGCGCGGCTGGTGCGTCGATCAGGCGCCTGATTATGGCCCAGATAAGGATGGAGGCAATGATGACGCCGATGGCGATGAACAGCGCCAGCCCCAGCCCAGGGCTCATGCGCCAGGATCCGAAGGCGATCTCGACGGTGCCCGGTAGGGCGATCAGCCAGGCGGCGCCCAAAGCGACGAGCAGGCTGAGAACGAGATAGACGATAAGGCGGATCATTGGCCGGCCTCCGCTGGCCCGATGCCGGATCGGGCCGCCGCGATCAACGCGCTGACGGCGATGGCGCGATCGAGCGCACGGGCGAATTGGGGTGCTGCCGATTGCATGGCGGCGGGCAGGGCCGAAAACGCAGCCCGTGCCGCCTCGAGATCGCCCGCCTCCAGCGCCGCTTCGGTCTGGCCGACCAACGCTTGCGGCGTATCGCCATCGGTGGACCGCAGGGCAATGGCCGAGGCGGCCTGGTCGAGCAGTGTTTGGGCCCAGCCAGCCGCTTCGTCGCGCGGCCGCGCCGCCAGGATGTCAGGGATTGCGTTGCGCAATTGGGCCAAAAGTGCGCTCGCTGACGGAACACCGGAATTGGCGGCGGCCCGGACCTGGGATGAAATTTCAAGATCGGGCAACAGGGTTTCAACGCCCGCCAGTTGGCCAGCAAAGGGCTGGCCCGTGCCAATTGCGGTTTCCAGTGCCCCCAATGCGGCGGGAAGCTGGGCCGCCCTGTCGCGTTCGGCGGCGACGGCCTCGAAATCGGACTGGCTGGCAATGCGCGCGTCGAGATCGTCGAGCCGGCTCAGCGCCGCCTCGATCTCGGGGCCGATCTCGCTCACTTGCGGTTCAACGGCATCGAGCCGTTCGGCCAGATCGTCGATCCGGGCGGAAAGGCCCGACAAATTGTCGGCGACTTCACTCACCTCGTCACCCGAAGCGCCCGCGGCGATGGCCTCGATGCGGCTCGAAAGCTCACCGAGTTGCCCGCTCAGCGCTTCGAGTTCGGATTGCGCCGCCAGTCCCTCGGTCGAGGCGGGTTCGATGGCCGAGATCTCGGTTTCCAGCGCGTTAATGCGCTCGACGATCTGTTCGTTTTCCGCTTCGCGCGATGCAATGGCGTTTTCCAGCCGCGTGGCGCGCGCGTCGAACTGAGACAGGTCCGGCTGCGGTCCCGATTGTTGTGGCCAGTAACCGAAACTGGCCAATCCATAGGCCAGAGCCAGCCCGACCAGAGCACCGGCTGCGGCCGTTGTCGCCAGCGGCACGAGGGGCAGCGCTCTGGGCCCGGATCCGGGCCTATCGGTTTCGGGTGTGCCGCCGGTGTCCGGTTCGGTTCTGCCAGCGGGTGCTTGTTTTTTGTCGTCGCGCTGGGTCGAGGTTCTGGTGCTTGCGCCTGCGGCTGGTCCCGCTTTTTCCCGCGCCGGTTCGGCGGCGGGCTTTTCGTCCGTCCCGGCGGCTCCGGCGGTCTTGTCCTCCGGCTTTGGCATCGGGCTGTCGGGTACGGGTCTGTCCCTGTCGGAAGGCCGCGCCGTCGCGTCGATGATCGGGGGTTTGACCGGACCGGATTTCTTTTCGGCCATTTCAGCCTCTTTGCTTTGGGGGTCGGGCGGGTTCGTGTTGGCCATCATGGACTGATTTGATCGCGGGCAAAAGCCAAGGCGAGCGTCATCATCGCTTCATGCGAGGGGTAATCGGCCAGCCCGATGCGCAGGAAATGGCTCTCGATCAGGGGTTGGGCCACGTTTTCCGACAGGCACAGGCAATAAATACGCGCCCTGAGTTCGCCATAGTCGCGCGACGCCACAAGGCCGGCAAAAATCTGCGCCGTGCGCCGGGAATAAAACACCACACCATCGATTGCCCCGGTGCCCAGACGTTCTGCCAGACCCGGCGGCAGCATGGTGGCAGGCTGCATTTCATAGAGCACGCGCATGTCGACGGTCAGCCCCGCCTCGGCCAGCAGTCCGGCCAGATCGCCCGATTGATGATGCGCTGCGGGATAGAGGATTTTTCCCGAAGGGCGGTCGGCGATGATCGTCCGGGAGAGGTCATGCAGGGTGCCCTCGGCAGCCGAGACATGGTCGAACCCGGCGGCGCGCGCCTCGGCGGCCGTGTGTTCGCCCACGGCGTAGACCCGGAGCGCCGAGAATTCCTCGCCCTGCGGGTGCGCGGCCAGCGCCCGCACCCCATTGGCCGATGTCAGCGCGATTGCGGCAAATCCGGTCGCATCGGGAAGCGCGACGCCGGTGAAGCGCTCTTCGAGCATTGGCGCGATAATCGGGTCCAGCCCCAGCGCCGCCAGCCCGGCGGCGGTCCGCTCGGCATCGGCCCTTGGCCGGGTCACGAGAACGCTGCGCCGATCAGCCATACTGGCCCTGCTTGAGCCGTTCGATAAAATCGGGCCCGGCGGCGGTCAGCAGTTTTTCGCCCAGCCGGGTCCCCAGATTGCGCCCCTGATCGGCGTCGCCGGCGATCTCGTCCTCGTAAACTTCCGCGCCGTCGGGCGAAAGGATCTGCCCGAACAGGGTCAGCCTGCCCTCATCGAGGGTCGTTAGTGCAGCAATCGGGGTGCGGCATGAACCGTCGAGCACCTTGAGGAAGGCCCGCTCGGCTTCCACCCGCTTGCGGGTATCGGCATCGTCAAGCACTTCGACCAGCCGGTTGGCCGCCCCGTCCTCGGCGCGGGTTTCGATAACGATTGCCCCTTGGGCCGGTGCGGGGGGGAAATGGGCGACATCGAGCGTATGGGTCACCCGGTGCGCCTCGCCCAGCCGGTTGAGCCCGGCCAGGGCAAGAAGCGTTGCATCGGCCACGCCGTCAGCGAGCTTTTTGAGCCGCGTCTGCACATTGCCGCGAAATTCGACCGTCCGGAAATCGGGCCGGAACCGCTTCATCTGCGCGCGACGACGCAGGGAGGACGAGCCGATCACCGCGCCCTCGGGCAGATGGTCAGGGCTCTTGGCGATCAGGGACAGGAAAGCATCGCGCACATCCTCGCGCGGCAGAAAAGCGGGCAGGGCGAACAGGGGATCGATTTCGGTCGCCACGTCCTTGGCCGAATGGACGGCGATATCGATCTCGCCATCGGCCAGCGCCTTTTCGATCTCCTTGGTGAACAGCCCCTTGCCGCCCACTTCAGAGAGCGGGCGGTCCAAAATGATGTCGCCGCTGGTCTTGATGACCTTTATCGCGATGGCGTCAGGCTCCAGCCCGTTGATGGCGACCAGACGGTCGCGGACCTCCTCGGCCTGCTTGACCGCAAGGGGCGAACCGCGCGTGCCGATGGTGAAAACGGGGGTGGACGTCAAAGATTGCAATATGGCCTCGCAGGTGTCACAGATGTGCGCGCTTAAAAGAACAAGAAGCTAACGCGCCGAACGCGGGTTGCGATCCGCTTGTGCCATCAGACCACACGTTTTTGCCAGAGACCAGATCGCCGCAATGGATAACGATGTTTTCGTTTTGGGGATCGAGACCAGCTGCGACGAAACCGCGGCAGCCATCGTCCGGCGCCACCCAGACGGGCGCGGCGAGATCGTTTCCAATATCGTGCGCAGCCAGATCGACGAGCACAAGGCCTTTGGCGGGGTGGTGCCCGAGTTGGCGGCCCGTGCCCATGTCGTCCATCTCGATTCCATCATTTCGCGCGCGCTCGAAGAGGCCCGAATGGATCTCTCACAGGTCGATGCCATCGCCGCCACGGCCGGTCCGGGGCTGATCGGCGGCGTGCTCGTGGGGCTGACCACCGGCAAGGCACTGGCCGCTGCGAGCGGCAAGCCCCTGGTTGCCGTCAACCATCTCGAGGGCCACGCGCTGACCGCCCGGCTGACCGACGAAGTCAAATTCCCCTATCTGATGCTGCTCGTGTCAGGCGGGCATTCCCAGATCGTTCTGGTCAGGGGTGTCGGCGATTATGAGCGCTGGGGCTCGACCATAGACGACGCGCTGGGGGAAGCCTTCGACAAGGCCGCAAAACTTCTGGGGCTGGGCTATCCCGGCGGCCCGGAGGTCGAAAAGGCGGCCGCAAACGGCGATCCAGCCCGATTCGATCTGCCGCGCCCCTTGCTGAGGGAAAAACGCCTCGATTTTTCCTTTTCGGGGCTCAAGACCGCCCTGCGGCTGGCCGCCGAATCGGTGGCGCCGGTCACCGACACCGATATTGCCGATCTGTGCGCCAGCTTTCAGGCCGCCGTCACCGATATCGTTGCCGTCCGGTCCAGACAGGCGCTGGAGCGTTTCGCGGCCGAATATCCCGACATCGCTCCCACCTATGTGGTGGCCGGTGGCGTTGCCGCCAACACGGCAATCGGCGCCGCTCTGCGCGAGGTCGCGGCCCGGGCCGGCGCGCATCTGGTCATCCCGCCGCCTGCTTTGTGCACCGACAATGGCGCGATGATCGCCTGGGCGGGGGCCGAACGGTTTGCCCTGGGGCTTGTCGACGGGTTCGAGGTGGCGGCCCGCCCGCGCTGGCCGCTCGATGAACTGGGGCGGGGTGCGGCGTGAGCGCTAAGATCTTCGTCATCGGCGCGGGGGCCTGGGGCACCGCTCTGGCACAGGCCGCCCGGCTGGCCGGCAATGATGTCGTGCTGGTCGGCCGCGACCCGGCCGCCATCGATGAAATCAATTCCGCCCATACGCTGAAATCCTATCTCGGCGCCATCGGCCTTGATCCTTATCTCAAGGCCCAGACCGGAATTTCGGGGATCGAAGAGGCCGACGCCATTCTCATGGTGGTGCCTGCCCAGGCGACCCGCGCCATACTTGCTGCCATCGGCCCCGAAGCGCTGGCCGGCAAGCCGGTGATCCTGTGCGCCAAGGGTCTGGAGATGGCGACCAACGACCGCCAGAGCCAGATCCTTACCGAACTCGCCCCGGCTGCGGAGCCCTTCGTTCTTTCCGGCCCGAGCTTTGCCCATGACGTGGCGGCGGGAAAGCCCACGGCGGTTACTTTGGCCGGGCCGACCATCGAGCGCGCCGAGGCGATCGGGGCGCTTTTGGCCTCGGACAGTTTCCGCCCCTATGCCAGCGGCGATATTGTCGGGGTGGAAATGTGCGGCGCACTCAAGAATGTCTATGCGCTCGGTGCCGGCGCCATCGAGGGCGCCGGGTTGGGTCTTTCCGCCCGCTCGGCCTTTCTGGCCCGGGCCTATGCGGAACTGGGCCGCATGATCGCGGCGATGGGCGGCAGCGAAGCGACGCTTTCGGGTCTCGCCGGTATCGGCGATCTGGCTCTGAGCTGCACGTCGAGCCAATCGCGCAATTACCGTTTTGGCGTGGCGCTGGGGCAGGGCCGCTCGGTCGATGATATTGCGGCTGCGGGCATGGGGTTGGCCGAAGGCCTGTTTACCACCCCTGTCGCCAGGGCTGTGGCCGAACGGGACGCCATAGATGCGCCGCTGGTGGGCGCCGTGGACCTTTTGATTTCAGGCAGGGCCCGGATCGAGGCCATCGTGCCAATGCTGATGAGACGACCACTCAAACGGGAAGAATGACATGACGATGATGTTTGCGGTCACCGCACTCGACAAGAACGACCATCTGGAAACGCGCCTTGCGACGCGCCCGGCCCATCTCCAGTTCTGGGACGATAACGCCGCCTCTATGGTGCTGGCCGGCCCGTTTCTCGACGCCGAGGGCAAGGCGACCGGCTCGCTGATGATCGTTAAGGCTGAAAATCAGGCCGCTGCCGAGGCGCTCGTTGCCAGCGATCCTTATGCCGAGGCCGGCCTGTTCGAAAGCGTCGTCGTCCGCCCCTGGAACTGGGTCATCAACCGGCCGGAGACAATTTGAAGATGGCATACTGGCTTTTCAAATCCGAACCGGAAACCTGGGGCTGGCACGATCAGGTCAAAAAGAGCGGCCCGGAAGAATGGGGTGGCGTGCGCAACTATCAGGCGCGCAACAATATGCGCGAGATGAAGAAGGGCGATCTGGGCTTTTTCTATCATTCGGTCAAAGAAAAGGCCGTGGTGGGGATCGTGCGCGTCGCCAATGAAATCCATCACGATTCCACAACCGACGACCCGCGCTGGGAATGCGTGGATATCGAGGCGGTCAAACCCTTCAAGCGTGCGGTGACGCTCGACGAGATCAAGGCCGCGCCCGAGCTTGAAAGCATGGTGCTGGTCAACAATTCGCGCCTCTCGGTCCAGCCGGTTTCCGAGGCGGAATGGGCATTCATCTGCAAGCTGGGAGGCGTTGAGGCCTGATTTACCACTGCGGCGTTTTGGCGCACACTTCCCTCGGTCCGATTCGAAGAGAGCGGGTCCGGACCGGTTTTTGAGAGGGGAGAAAAGGGATGGATTATCTCAATGTGAACTGGCTGGCCGTGCTTTTGGCCATGATTGCCTCAATGGCTCTGGGCGCCGCCTGGTACATGATCTTGTCCAGGCAATGGATTGCCGCCACCGGCAAGACCACCGAACAGATCATGTCCGGCTCGGGCGGGCAGGCCACGCCCTTTATCTGGGGCGCCGTGATGCAGCTGGTGATGGCCTATTTCCTGGCCCTTTTTACCCCGGCCATCATGGGTGAGGTGACAGTGGCGTCGGCGGTTGTTGTGGGCATCCATGTGTGGGCCGGGTTCATGCTCACCTCGATGATCCTCAACCACCGCTATCAGGGGTCCAGCTGGTCGCTGGCCGTCATCGATGGCGGCTATCTTTTGGGCGTGATGGTTGTCCAGGGCGTGGTGATCGGGCTTATGGGCTAGGGCCGGTGACGGCGGGGTGACCCGCCGTCAGAAGTCCGAGGAAATGCCCTTGATTTCCCAGTCGCCGTAGCGGGCCGGATCGAGCCCGCCGCGGCCATCGACTTCGCGCGGCGCGTTCGAGGTCCTGGCGTCGATCTCGGCGCGGCGCTTTTTCGCTTCCTCGAGGGCGCGTCTGGCGATTGCGGGATCGGGGCGTTTGGCCTTTGGCGCTTCGCGCATTTTTTCGAAACCACCTTGATGACGAAGAGTTTAGACATCGGGCCACTTGTGCAGGGGCCCGCCCGTTCCCATCATATAATCATCACAACCGGCTGAGGAAAGCCTGACCACAATGATGAACGCTCTGCGCACGACGATTTTGCTTGCCGGCATGACCGCGCTGTTCATGGGCGTTGGTTATATGATCGGCGGGACCGGCGGCATGGCCCTTGCGTTCCTGTTTGCGCTGGGCACCAACGCCTTTGCATACTGGAATTCGGACAAGATGGTGCTCTCGATGCAGGGCGCCAAAGAGATCGATCCGCGCTCGGCGCCCGATCTTTATCAGATGACCCGGCGGCTGGCCGACAATGCCGGTCTGCCCATGCCAAAGCTTTATCTCATTGCAACCGATCAGCCCAACGCGTTCGCCACGGGCCGCAGCCCGGACAGGGCGGTGGTCGCGGTGTCCTCGGGCCTTGTCAAATATCTCGACAGCCGCGAGGTCGCGGCGGTGATCGCGCACGAATTGGCCCATATCAAGAACCGCGACACGCTGACCATGACCGTCACGGCCACGCTGGCGGGTGCCATTTCCATGCTCGCCCAGTTCGGCCTGTTCTTCGGGGGCGCGCGCGACAACAACAACCCGCTTGGGTTTGTCGGTGTCATCGCTATGGTCATACTGGCCCCCATCGCCGCCATGCTCGTGCAGATGGCGGTTTCGCGCACCCGTGAATACGAGGCCGACAAGGACGGTGCTGAAATCTGCGGCGATCCCATGGCGCTGGCCAGCGCGCTTGAAAAGATTTCCTCGCTGTCAAAGCGCACGGTCAACGAGGCGGCCGAGCGGGCGCCGGCCATGGCGCATATGTATATCTCCAACCCGCTCTCGGGTGCCCGCATGGACAATCTGTTTTCCACGCACCCCAATGTGGAAAACCGCATCAAGGCACTGACCGAGATCGCGTCGAGCGTGCGGGGCGGTGGTGGTGGTCAAACGCCGCGCCAGAGGGTAAACCCCATCGAGGCCAAAGTCCGGCCCGGTCAGAGCTGGCGCACGCCCGGCACCCGGCCGCGCTCGGATGATGACAAACCGTCGGGTCCCTGGGGATAAGGTGTAGGGGGGATTCGGTCCGCCCTGACCTGAAGCCCACACACCCAAATTTAGGCGAAAAAAGTTTGAACGAAACACGCGATCTGCCCGGCCTCAAGCTTCGGCTTGAGGCCGCTTTTCATCTCAAATCGGTGCTGGAGGGCAAGCCGTTCGCCCCCATCGGGCCGGACCGGCTGGCCCAAAGCCGTGACCGGGCGCTGGCCAACCGCATGGTGACCACCGCCCTGCGCCATCATGGACAGATCGATGCCGTTTTTAGAGAGGTGCTCGCCAAGGGCGTTCCCCAGCGGGCCGGCATTTTGGAAGCGGTTCTGCGTATAGCCATCGCGCAATTGTTGTGGCTCGACGATATCGCTGCCCATTCGGCCATCCATCTGGGTGTCGAATCGGCGCGGGCCGACAAGCGGGCCGGGCGGTTCGACAAGCTGGTCAATGGCGTGTTGCGTTCGGTACAACGCCAGAGCGAACAGTTTCAGGCGCTCGGTGGCGATACCCTGATTCCCGGCTGGCTGGCCGCGCAGTGGGCCGGCACCTATGGCGCCGATGCCGTGGCGCGCTTTGCCGAAATCCTCATCCAGTCCCCGCCGCTCGATCTCACGCTCAAATCCCCCGATCCCGATCTGATTGCCGTTCTGGGCGGCCAGCCCGTGCTCGGCCCGACCGTGCGCCTTGCAGAACGCGATGCGGCGGTGGCCGATCTTGCCGGCTTTGCGGAGGGAAAATGGTGGGTGCAGGATGTTTCCGCCGCTTTGCCCGCCCGGCTTTTGA
>NZ_CAXAXY010000072.1:0-14042 GCF_963972885.1 uncultured Pelagibacterium sp.
TTTGATCCAATCAAATCCTGAACGGCTCTAGACCGTCCGTTCGAGACGGGCTGCAAGAACGGTGAGCCCGTCCCGGATATAAACGGTGGCGCCCGGGGTCATCGCCATGTTGGCGAGCAACACACGAAGCCTGTCCCCCTCATCGGCGAGCACCACGCCAATCGCCTCGAGTGGTGAGCGATGGTCCGTGTTGGCGAAAACCAGACATCCCGGATCGAAGTGCCGCGGTTGGCCGACGATGACGAGCCATTGGACCTGGTCGGCACCGAAGCGGTGTTCGAGAAAGAGCGGGATGCCCCCGGGGACATGGGCTGAAAAAGGCGCGTTATCTGCCGATCTGTGCAGTGTGCGTGGCAGGATACAGCGTTCGGCGCACAGCGCCGGTGCCAAAGCGGGATCGAGGCGCTGGGCGACGATTTCTCCCACAACCTCCAGCGGACCGAGTGGCCCGGCAAGGGCGGCGCTGGCATGGTTTTGCTGTGGACCAGCGAGCCGGGCCCAGCCGCGCGCCGCCGGAGCGGACAGTGCGCCTGAGGCGCCCGGAGCAATAAAGGCGGCGGCGGTATTGGGCTGGCCGGGGCGCGAAACGAGCAACGGCCCATCAGGAGTATCGAAAACCGGGTCGATGCGCGGATCGTCGACAGGGCGATCCTGGCCATCAAGGGCTGTTTGCAGCGCCGCCTTGCCGTGCGCGATGCAGCCGGCAAGGCTGAGATAACCGGCAACGCTGCCAGCAAGAACCACGCCGTCGAGCGGGCCATGCGGGACGAGCGTCTGTGCCTTGCCATCCCATCTCACCGGCCCGGACGCCTTGAGCCATAGATCGAGATCGGGCTGCCAGCCGCCAGAAACGATCAGGCGGTCGCAAGAAATGGCGTCGTCGGCCGGGGCTCCGTTTTCCGCATTGGCCAGATGGATGGCAAGCCCGGCGCGCCGGGCCGGCACCGCCGATTCGATTGTCATGCCCCAGCCGAGCCGATAACCATAGGCCTTGCAGAATTCGATGAACCGGGTCTGCGGATCGATGCGCGGATCGCTGGTGCGGGCGATCGATTTGCCGCTCGCCGCGCCGAGCAGCGCCATGCGGTAGCCCGCATTGGTGGTTGAATGGATATGCGCGCTGGTGCCCGGCCATATGTTGTGGCGCGCTGCCAGCCGCCAGGCGGCACTCGCCTCGTCCACGCCAGCCAGCCTGTTGCCAGAAAAGATCGGCATGCGGCCAACCATTCCGGTGGCCAGAACGATGGTATCGGCTGCTATCGAGAGATGCTCGGGCTGGGGAAGGGCACCGGTCCTAAGGACGCGAATGGCCCGGATCGACTTGCCGGAAAGATCGAAGGCCAGGGTGCCGAGCAGCAGGGTAATCAGACCCGATTCTCCAATCTGGCTGGCCAGCTGGCTTATCGTATCCTCGGGGTCCGGCTCGCCCTCGGCCTTACCGAAAAATTCCGACAGGCCGCCAAGCGTTGTTTCCTTTTCGACAAGACAGACGCGCAGACCCTTGCGGGCGGCGGCAAGGGCTGCCGAGAGCCCGGCAACACCGCCCCCCACGATTGCAACATCGGCCCAGATTGTGCGGGTCGCTGCGCTGTCGATCCATCCGCCCGGCTCAGCCGCACCGGTCTTGTAGACCAGGCCCAGCGTATCCTTGCGTCGGGGCAGCAGCCGCGCCGCCAGCGTGTTTGTAACGGCCGGGACGGGGCCGACCGAGACCAGGGACGCGCCATTGACGGCCGGGCAGATCGTCATGGGCATGGCGAGATCGGGCCGGCCTTCGTTGCCTTCCAAAGCGATGGGGGGAGCGGTGTATGCGTCGAGCGCGACACTATCGGCTCCAAACTTCCCGGCGGTGTGAACGCCGTTGGCAAGAAGCGCGGTGAAGACGGTGTCGCCTTCAAAGCCGGCAAACGCGCGCCCGTTCAGCCGGAACCGCACGGGGCGGGTGCGATCGATGACCGGTCGCGAAAATTCGGGCGGCAGGGTGCCGCCGAGGCGTGCGCTTTCGCTCATGGGGCGCCCCCGGCAAGGCGCCCGGGATGAAATTCGGCGACTTCACGCCGGGGCTGGCGCAGGTCGGCGCCATGCGCCGCTGCCCATTCCACCTCGAGCCCGCTTGCCCGCTCCGAAATGATGCCGGCGACCAGAGGCGCAAGGACCAGATCGAGTACGCCGAGCCCGGCGACGACAAACAGTTTGCCACGGCGCGTGGGGCCGAGAACCGGGGCGCCATCATGGGAACACAGCCGCGTAAATCCCGATTGGGCGGCAAGTCGCGGCGCAGGGTTCAGCGTCAGGCAATCGGCAATGCGGGTCAGCGCCTTTCCATCGTCATTGCGCGCCGCGGCGCGAACGATGCCGTCGCTTGCCTGGGCAAAGACCGCTCCGGTATCGAGATTGAACCCTGCCCGGTAGCGCGCATGCCTTTGGGGAGCGGTTTCGACGCCGGTCCAGGTCTCGAGGCGGGCGAAGGTGCCGATTTCATCGGGGTCCAGCCATTGAACGATTGCATCGTCATCGGCCAGAATCACCTGATCGATCGCCGTCGTGCCAAACCGCGCGCTGCCATCGCGTCTGATCTTGAGGCCGTCCATGGAATTGAGCACGGCGACATTGGCCGCGGTGAGCCACGACGGCGCGACAGCGTGGAGCGCACCGGCATCGATCATCCGGACATCGCGCAGTCCGACGCTTGTGCCGAGGGGTGTCTTTTCAACCGGATCGGCGGGATAGCCAAATCCGTCGGCGATATGGCGCATATGGCTCAACGCCGTGGACGCCTCGGCGGATCGGGCGAACATGCGAACGTCGATACGCTCGCCGATTGTGGGTACGATGCGCGACAGGCGCCGCACTGCGGGCCGTGCGTGACCGAGAAGCATCGACCAGGTTTGCGGGCGTGTCACCGGGGCGAGCGAAAGCGAGGGCAGGGCGCGCAGGGCGTAGGGATTGGGCGGCGGGCTGAGCAGCACAATTGCTCGTGAATGGTCAGAAGCCAAAAGCCCTGCTAGAAGCCACGCAAACGGGGAGGCGCCGACCACGGCAATGGTTTTGACTTGCTCGGTCATGTCCGTCCCGTCCGGCCCTTACTCTGCGGTGCGGCAAAGCGCGCGCCAATCGCCGACTGCAATCTGCGCGAATTTGGCCTATAGAAACGGCATCTCATTGGTTTTCAAGGGTTAGTCTCACACTTGTTCTGGATTTTCGCGATATTGCTGGTTCTGGCATGCCTGGGTGTGCTTGGCGCCGGGCTGCGCGGTGCACCGCGCTCCGAACCCACGGGCGAAAGCCCCGATGCGGCGCGAGCCTTTTTCCGCCATCAGCTCGATGGGATCGAGCGCGATCTGACCGCCGGCCGGCTTTCGGCCGATGAAGCGACAGCGGCCAGGGCCGAACTGGCGCGTGAAGTGATGGCTCAGGAAAAGGAAGCCGGAGGCAAAAAGGGCGGGTTCAGCGGACGGGCAGTAATGCTGGCGGCCCTGCCGGTTGTCGCCGTGGCCAGTCTGGGGCTTTACGCCTGGATCGGGCGGGCCGACCTGCCGGCCCTGCCGTTGGCCGAACGCGAGCAGCCAGCCCAGATATCGGCCAGCGATATCGAGGCGGCCGTTGCCACTGTCGAAGCGCAGATGGAGCAGACGCCCGACGATGTGCGCGGCTGGCTGGTTCTGGCGCCGATCTATATGGAACAGGGACGCTTTGCCGAAGCAGCCAATGCCTGGCGACGCGTCCTCGCGCTCGAACCGCCCACGGCAGACCGTGAAACCAACCTGGCCGAGGCCTTGATACTGGGCAATGACGGGGTGGCCGACGCCGAAGCGATGACGCTCTTGCGCAGCGCGGTCGAAGCCGATCCGATCCATGTCCGTTCGCGTTTTTATCTGGCTGGCCAATTGACCCAAACGGGCCAATATGAGGAGGCCGTGGCGCTCTGGAACCAATTGCTCGGTCTTGCGACGGGCGAGGAAGCCTGGATCGACACGGCGCGCTCGGGGCTGGTGGCCGCACAGGCCGGGCTTGAAAGCGGAACGCTTGGCGACAGCGAGCCGGATGCCACAATGGATGTGATGATCCGCGGCATGGTCGATGGGCTCGCCGCGCGGCTATACGATGAAGGCGGCAGCGCGGCCGAGTGGATACAATTGGTCCGCTCGCGCATCGAACTCGATGGCGAACAAGCGGCACGCGCCGATCTCGAACGCGGTCTTGCCGCACTTTCGGGGCAGGAAAGACTGGCGCTGGAAGATTTCGGGCGCGAAACCGGATTGATGGAGTAAGGCGATGGCCTGGACACGCAAACAGAAACGTCTCGGCGTCATTGCCGGCCTCGGTGTCGTTCTCGCCCTGGCGGCGGGCCTGATCCTGACGGCCCTGCGCGATCAGATCGTGTTTTTCTATTCACCCACCGAGATCGCCGAAGCGGGAATTTCACCCGGCACGCCCATCCGGCTGGGGGGGCTTGTGCTCGAGGACAGCTGGCAACAGGATGGGGAAAACAATGTGTTCGTCGTCCATGACGGGGCCGGAGAGATGACAGCGCGCTATACCGGCATCCTGCCCGACCTGTTTCGCGAGGGACAGGGCGTGGTGGCCGAGGGCAGCGTGCAGCCCGATGGCACATTTCTGGCGACCAATGTGCTCGCCAAGCATGACGAAACCTACATGCCCCGTGAGGTCGCCGATTCGCTGCGCGCGCAAGGCGTCTGGCAGGGCGAGGAAGGATAGCGCAGCGTGACGATCGAACTGGGACATTTTGCCTTCGTTCTGGCCTTCGTTCTGGCCATCGTACAGGCGGGAGCGGGCTTTGCCTTCTGGCGGCAGAGCGAGTTGGCGCAACGGTTCGTTTCCCAGGCGGCTATATTGCAGTTCGCGCTGGTCGGGTTGGCCTTTGCCGCACTGCTTTCGGCGTTTGCCGTCGACGATTTTTCGGTGCGGCTGGTGGTCGAGCACTCCCATTCGCTCCAGCCCATGCTTTACAAGATCACCTCCACCTGGGGAAACCACGAAGGCTCCATGCTGCTCTTTGTGGTCATCCTGACCCTGTTCGGGGCGGCGGTGGCCGCGTTCGGGCGCAACCTGCCCAACGAGCTCAAGACGCTGGTGCTTTCCAATCAGGGGTTGATGGTCGCCGCGTTTTCGGGGTTCGTACTGTTCACATCTAACCCGTTCTGGCGGCTCGATCCGGCGCCGTTCAACGGAACCGAACTCAATCCGGTCCTCCAGGACATCGGCCTCGCCATCCATCCTCCGCTGCTCTATCTGGGCTATGTGGGTTTTTCGATCTGCTTTTCCTTTGCTGTGGCTGCGTTGGTATCGGGGCGGATCGATGCAGCCTGGGCGCGCTGGGTGCGGCCATGGACGCTGGCAAGCTGGTCGTTCCTGACGCTCGGGATCGCCATGGGTTCGTATTGGGCCTATTACGAACTGGGCTGGGGCGGCTGGTGGTTCTGGGATCCGGTGGAAAACGCCAGCTTCATGCCCTGGCTGGCCGGCACCGCGCTGCTTCATTCGGCCGTCGTCATGGAAAAGCGCAATGCGCTCAAGATCTGGACGATCTTTCTTGCCATCATCACATTCTCGCTCAGCCTGCTTGGCACGTTCCTGGTGCGTTCGGGGATCCTGACCTCGGTGCATTCGTTTGCCTCGGACCCAACGCGCGGAATCATAATCCTTGCCATGCTCGCGGCGTTTATCGGCGGGGCCTTCTCGTTGTTTGCCCTGCGCGCGTCCACGCTGCGCCATGGCGGCCTGTTTGCACCGATCAGCCGCGAGGGCGCGCTGATTTTGAACAATCTGTTTCTCTCGGCGGCCACGGCGGGCGTTCTGATCGGCACGCTCTATCCGCTGGTCCTCGAAGGCCTGACAGGCGCGCGCATCACAGTCGGAGCGCCTTTCTTCGATCTGACATTCGGCGCGCTGATGGTGCCGCTGCTGCTGCTGATCCCGTTTGGCCCGTTCCTCGCCTGGAAGAGGGGGGATCTGGTTGCCGTGGGCCAGCGGCTCTTTGGCGCGATTATCGTAACGCTGGTTCTGACCCTCGTGGTCTTCGGCTTTCTGGGCTTTCCGATTTCACTCGCGCCCATCGGGCTCGGCATCGGCATCTGGGTCATGGTCGGCGCCATCGCCGAACTGGCCGAACGTGCCGCGATCGGCAAGGTAAAGTGGGCGCAAAGCTGGCAGCGACTCAAGGGCCTGCCCAAGACTGCATGGTCCACCTCCATCGCCCATTTCGGCGTTGGCGTGTCGGTGATCGGCATTGTCTGCGCCACGGCGTTCCAAACCGAAACCGTCACGTCGATGCAGGCCGGGGAAACCGTCGAGATCGCGGGCTATTCGATCACCTATGAGGGTGAGGCCCATTTTGAGGGGCCTAACTTCACCGCCGATCAGGGCACGTTCGGGATCGATGCACCCTGGGGCGGTGACCGGCAATTGACCTCCGAGCGCCGCGTTTATGCGGTCAGCGGCACGCCAACCACCGAGGCGGGGATTGCGACTTACGGGTTCAGCCAGATGTATGTGCAATTTGGCGAGCGTTTCGGCGATGACGGTAGGGTCGTGCGCCTCTGGCACAAGCCGTTCGTACTGCTGATCTGGCTGGGCGCCGTCCTGATGGCGGGAGCCGGGTTCCTCTCGCTGAGCGACCGGCGCATGCGGATCGGCGCACCTGCCAGGGCCAAAGCCAAGCCGGCGGAGGCGGGGCAGTGAAGCGTTTCGTCCTTGCCCTGGCCACGCTGCTGGCGCTCTTGGTGCCGATGACAGCCGGCGCCGTACAGCCCGACGAAGTGCTCGACAATCCCGTGCTCGAACAGCGGGCGCGCTCGATTTCGGGCAATCTGCGCTGCCTTGTGTGCCAAAACCAGTCGATTGACGATTCCGACGCCGAACTGGCCCGCGACCTGCGGCTGCTGGTGCGCGAGCGGCTGGTGGCGGGCGACACAGACACGGAAGTCTATGATTTCGTCGTGGCGCGCTACGGCGAGTTCGTGCTGCTCAATCCGGTTTTTGCCGGGCACACGATCATCCTGTGGGTCGCCACACCAATTCTGCTGGGGGGCGGGATGATCGGTCTGGCCATATGGGCCATCCGCCGCCGCAAGACGGTCACGGGCAAATCGGGGCTCTCTGCGGAAGAGGAAAGCGCCCTCGAAAGGCTCCGCAAGAGCTGAGGCGCACGTTTTCCCACAGCGCGGAAATCCGGCCAACCAGCGCGCTTGTTCTTGCGCGCGGGCTCTGCCATCAAAGGGCAGGGAGCCTGCCATATGAATTTCGACGCCGTTCAGCTCTTGCCCGATGGCCTGTCCTTGCCCATAGCGCTGGCGCTGATCGCCGTCAGCTTCATCACATCGATGATAACCGCGATGTTCTCTCTGGGCGGCGGGATCGCCATGTTGGCAACGTTGGGACTGGTGTTTCCGCCCGCTGTGGTGATTCCAGTCCATGGGCTCGTCCAGCTTGGATCCAATGGCGGCCGCGCCATTATCCAGCGTGCCCATATCCAGTGGCATCTGATGGCCTGGTTCGGGGCGGGCAGCGTGCTGGGCATCGTTCTGGGCGGCAGCGTCGCCGTATCGATCCCCGAGGCCCTGTTTCAGGGGGTGATCGGGCTGTTCATCCTCTATTGCGTCTGGGTGCCCCAACCACGTGTGACCGGACGTGGGCCGATTGCAAATTTCGCCGCGGGTACGATCATCGGTGGGGTCGGCATGTTCGTTGGGGCGGTAGGGCCCCTTGTTGCCAATTTTCTGCGCAAGCTCGATGATCGCCGTCAGTTGATCGCCACTCAGGCAAGCCTGATGACGCTCAACAACATTGCCAAGGTCGCAACCTTCACATTTTTCGGGTTTGCATTTGCGCAATATCTGCCCGTGGTGCTGGCCATGATCCTGACCGGCTTTGCTGGAACCATCTTGGGCAGCCGCATCCTGGATCGGGTATCCGAGGTTACATTCCGCCGAGGGTTCAAGATCATTCTGACCCTGATGGCGCTCGAAATGCTGCGACAGGCGGTCTGGGGCTAGAGCCGCCCTATCGGCGGGGTCGTCCGGCCACAATTCGGCCCGCTCCATTACCAAGATTTAATTCGCGTGCAACTGTGCGGAAAGCCCGCGCGTATTACATAGACGCCAGCAGCAGAAACAAACTGTCTGTAACTGAGAGGATCTTTCCAACATGTCCAACATGCTTTCTACCCCGAAGCGCAAGTGGATCGCCGCATCTGCAATGGCAATGACTGTCGCGGCAGGTACGCTTGGCGCCGGCTTCGTGAACACCCAGCCCGCAATTGCCCAACAGGTTGGAACCGATGTGGGGTCGCCCCCGATGAGCGGCTTCGCCGATCTGGTCGAGTCGGTTTCGCCGGCCGTCGTTTCCGTGCAGGTCAGCGCCGAGGTTCCCGTTCAGCAGATCCAGCGTGGCCCCAACTTCGAGTTCGAGTTCCCGGATCTGCCCGAAGACCACCCCCTGCGCCGGTTCTTCGACCAGTTCGAAGAGCCCTTCAATGCGCCAAATCCGGAGCGGCCCAACCGCCCGCGTGATTTCATGCAGGCCGTTGGCTCAGGCTTCATCATCTCGGCCGACGGCTACATCGTGACCAACAACCACGTCGTGCAGGATGCGACCGAAGTGACGGTGCTGCTCGAGGATGATACCGAACTGGCTGTCGATATCGTTGGCACCGATCCGCGAACCGATCTGGCCCTGCTCAAGGTCCAGGACGACCGGGACGATCTGCCCTATGTCGAATTTTCCGCCGATGAGGCCCGCGTTGGCGACTGGGTCGTCGCGGTGGGCAATCCCTTCGGACTCGGTGGAACGGTGACGGCGGGTATCGTTTCGGCGCGTGGCCGGGACATCAACGCATCGGCCTATGACGACTTCCTGCAGATCGACGCTGCCGTGAACCGCGGCAACTCGGGCGGTCCCTCGTTCAACACCCAAGGAGAAGTGGTCGGCGTCAACACCGCGATCTTCTCACCGTCCGGTGGCAATGTGGGTATTGCGTTCGCCATTCCCGCCTCGGTTGCGACCGATGTGATCTCGCAGTTGCGTGAGGACGGTGTTGTAACGCGCGGGTTCCTTGGCGTGTCGCTGCAGGATCTCAATCAGGATCTTTCCGATGCGTTGGGTCTCGCCAACACCAATGGTGCTCTGGTCACTCAGCCGATCGAAGGCGCTCCGGCCAGTGACGCCGGCGTTCAGTCCGGTGACGTCATCGTTTCGGTCGATGGTGAGGGTGTCGAATCGGGTCGCGATCTTTCGCGTGTCATTTCGCAGCGCTCGCCAGGTTCCACTGTCGAACTCGGCATCATTCGCAACGGCGAGGAAATCGACATCTCGGTTAGTCTCGACCGTCTTGAGGATGAAGAGCCCGAAGCCCCTGCGTCTGCCGAACAGCCAGAGCCTGAAGAACCCCAGGCCACGGGTTCGGAGATCGGTCTTTCCGTGATGGCCAACCCCGAGGGTGACGGAATCGTCGTTGCGTCGGTCGAGCCGGACTCGTTGGCAGCCAACAGCGGCATCATCCGCGGTGATGTCATCGAGCAGGCCAATGGCGGCGTTGTGTCGACCCCCGACGATTTTGTCGCGGCAATCGACGCAGCCACCGAACAAGGCAAGTCGGCGATCTCGCTCCGCATCAGCCGCGATGGGGTGGTCCGCTTTGTCGGCGTGCCTCTTAGCGCAGAGGAATAAGACCCATTTGGGCCGGCCCGGGACTCGGGCCGGCCCTCCTTTTGCGGGGGCGCCAAGAGTGAAAATACTGCTCATCGAAGACGACCGCGAAGCGGCCACCTATCTCATTCAGGCGCTCGATGAATGCGGTCATGTTACCCATCATGCCAGCGATGGCGAGACCGGCTACGCCATGGCTTCGGGCATGGAATATGACGTGCTGATCGTCGACCGCATGCTGCCGCGCCGCGATGGCCTTTCGATCATCGAATCGTTGCGGGCCGAAGACGACAACACCCCCGTTCTCATCCTCTCGGCTCTTGGCGAGGTCGATGACCGGGTCACCGGACTGCGCGCTGGTGGTGACGATTATCTGGTCAAGCCCTACGCCTTTTCCGAACTTCTGGCCCGTATCGAGGTCATGGCGCGCCGCTCTGCCCCAAGCGAGGCCGCGACATCCTATCAGGTGGGCGATCTGACCCTCGATCGGCTATCGCGCAAGGTCGAGCGGGCAGGGGAAACCATAATTCTGCAGCCCCGCGAATTTCGCCTCCTCGAATATCTCATGAAAAATGCAGGGCGCGTCGTCACCCGCACCATGCTGCTCGAAAATGTCTGGGATTATCACTTCGACCCCCAGACCAATGTGATCGACGTGCATATGTCGCGCCTGCGCGGCAAGGTGGACAAGGGCCATCAGCGCCAGCTGCTCCAGACCGTGCGCGGCGCGGGGTACATGATCCGTGACTGACGCGACGCCCAGACCGTTTCGTCTGCGCTCCTTGTGGCGGACCACGACGGTCCGGCTCACGGCGATGTTCATCGCGATTTTTGTGGGCTTTGCCATCGTCCTTCTGGGCCTGATCGCCTATCAGAGCGCTATCCAGATCCAGCGCGAGCAATTGCGCGATGTCGAACGCGAAATTGCCCAGATTCGCCTGCTCGCCAACCAGTCGGGCGTGCGGGCCGTCGCCTTCGCCGTCCAAAGGCTGGCCGACAGACCTGGACCGGGAATCTATTATCTCGGCGACCCCACCGGCGTCATGATCGCCGGTAACGTCACCGACTTTCCCGCCATTGTCCTCGCCGAACCCGGACGCTACGAACTCAATTACGAGCGCGGCCGGGAAATCTACGGCGGGCCGGAGGACTCCGTGCCCACAAGCGGAACGGCCATGGTGGAATCGCTTGAACTGCCCAACGGGCTGCGGCTGATTATCGGCCGCGACGTCGGCGAGCGGCGCGGCTTTAACGCCATCATCCTGCGGACCTTTTTCGGCGGCGTTATCGGCATCGTGGTGCTGTCGGTTTTGGCAGGCGGACTGACCGCACGCTACGTGCTGCGCCGCATCGACGCCATTACCGACACCTCCAACAAGATCATGTCGGGCAATCTGTCCGAGCGCGTGCCGGTGACCGGCCGCAATGACGAATTCGACGCGGTGGCCACCAGCCTCAACGCCATGCTCGAACGCATCGAGCGGCTGATGGCCGGGCTCAAGGAAGTGACCGACAATGTGGCCCACGACCTCAAGACCCCATTGACCCGGCTGCGCAACAAGGCCGAGGCGGCGTTGCGCAATCCCGATCCCGAAGCGCGGCGGGTGGCGCTCGAAACCTCCATCGCCGAATCCGACCAGCTCATTCGCACCTTCAACGCGCTGCTGCTCATTGCCCGGGCCGAGGCGGGGACCTCGACCGGGGCGTTTTCCGATATCGACCTGAGTGAAGTGGTGGCCGATGTGGCCGAACTCTACACCCCGGTGGCCGAGGACGCCGGGATCACGCTGCAAACCGCCATCACTCCTGGAATCACGCTTGACGCAAATCGCGAACTCATCGGTCAAGCCCTTGTAAATCTTGTCGAAAATGCCATAAAGTACGGTCAGAGCACCGAAGGCGGCGGCATATCGATTTCCGCCCGCCGCGAAGCGGGGAGGATCATCATTGAAGTTGCTGACCGGGGGCCGGGCATACCCGAGGCCGATCGTGCACGGGTCTTTGAACGCTTCGCGCGGCTGGAAACCAGTCGTACCGAACCGGGGGCCGGGCTGGGACTTGCGCTTGTCTCGGCGGTTGTGCGGTTGCACAGGGGCGATATCCGCTTTGAGGACAATGCGCCCGGTGCCAGGGCTGTCATTACCTTTCCCGCAGGCTAGAGTGGTTCTGCCATGACGGCACTGGGGCCGCGATTGCGTGCACTCGATGCAGCGCCCGAAAACATGGCGCTGCCGGACGATGTGACCGAGACACTGGGCGAGAGTGAGCGTGCAGCGTTTGAAACCGCTGCGGCCACTCTGGGCCCGATCTTTGCGACCGCCCCCTATCTGCGCGACCTCGCAGTCCAGCATGCCCAATGGTTCGCCGAGGCCCTGCAGGATGAACCCCAATCGGCTTTTTCCAGGGTGATCGCCGAGATGATTTCGGCGGGCTCCTGTGAGACCGAGGCCGAACTGGCAAAGCGGCTGCGGGTCGGCAAGGCGCGCGGGGCACTGCTGTCGGCGGTGGCCGAAATCGGCGGTGTCTGGACATCACGGGAAACCACGCGCTGCATGTCAGATCTTGCGGACGCAGCCCTGGAGGCAACGCTCGATTTCCTGATGGACGAGGCCGCGCGCGAGGGCAAGCTGGCCCAGGGAGTCGAACAGGCCAGCGCCGCCAATTCGGGTCTTGCGATCTTTGCACTCGGCAAGCATGGCGGGCAGGAGCTCAACTATTCCTCCGATATCGACATTGTCGCGTTCTACGATCCGATGGTGGCGGTGCTGCCCGAGGACGCCGATCACAACAAATTCTATGTCCGGATCATCCGCCGGCTGGTGTCCATCATGCAGGACCGAACGGCCGATGGATATGTGTTCCGCACCGACGTGCGCCTGCGCCCCGACCCGGGCTCGACCCCGGTGGCGATATCGTTCGATGCAGCGCTGGGCTATTATGAATCGCGCGGCCAGAACTGGGAACGGGCGGCCTGGATCAAGGCGCGGCCCTGCGCCGGCGACATCGGAGTGGGCAATCAGTTTTTAAAGGAACTCGCGCCCTTCATCTGGCGCAAACATCTCGACTTCGCGATGATCGCCGATATTCAGGCCATGAAGCGCCAGATCAACATTCACCGCAAGGTGGGTGAACAGCGTGTGCTGGGCCATAACGTCAAGCTGGGGCGCGGCGGTATCCGCGAGATCGAGTTTTTCGTCCAGACCCAGCAATTGATCGCCGGTGGGCGCGATCCCGCCCTGCGTATCCGGCCAACGGTAGAGGCGCTGGCGGCGCTGGTCGAGGGTAAATGGATCAGCCCCGAGGCGGCAAAGGATCTTGAGCAAACCTACTGGTTCCTGAGGGCCGTGGAAAACCGGCTCCAGATGCTGCGCGACGAACAAACCCATGTGATGCCCGAGACCGAAGAGGGCGTCGCGCAGATCGCGCTGCTAATGGGCTGCGCGACCCGCGAGGCGTTCGAGGCCGACTATCGCGCCGCTCTGGCCCGGGTTTCTGATTATTACGCCGAGCTGTTTTCCGAGGGCGAGAGCCTTTCGGGAGATCTGGGCAATCTGGTGTTTACCGGTTCGGACGATGACCCGGATACGCTCGAAACCCTCGCAAATCTGGGGTTCGCCAATCCCGCTGCCGTTTCGGCCACCATTCGCAAATGGCATTATGGGGGCTATGCGGCAACCCGCGCCTCAAAGGCGCGCGAGCATCTGACCGAGTTGATCCCCGGGCTGCTCAAGACCTTTGCCGATAGTGGCAACGCCGATATCGCCTTTACCCGGTTCAACGATTTCCTGACCCGGCTTCCGGCGGGCGTGCAGATGTTTGCGCTGCTGCGCAATCACGCCCATCTGCGCCAGTTGCTGCTCGATTTCATGTCCTCGGCGCCGAGGCTGGCCGAGGCTGTGATCCATCGGGCCCATGTGGTGGACGGGCTGATCGATCCGTCCTTTGCCGGCGATATTGTAACCTCGGAAAACCTGGTGGCCAGCGTCGATGCCTTTCTGAGCGAAGCCCGCAGCTTCGAGGATCTGATCGACCGGGCGCGCATCATCGGGCAGGAACAGAAGTTTCTCATCGCTGCGGGCCTTGTGGGCGGCGCGTTGTCGGCGCAACAGGCGGGCCGCCAGTTTACGGCACTGGCCGAAACACTGCTGGCCCGGCTGTTTGCTGCTGTGCGCGAAAATTTTGCGCAACGGCACGGGTCGGTCCCCGGCGCGCAGGTTGGACTGCTCGGTTTCGGCAAGATGGCCAGCCGGGAGATGACGCTGACCTCCGATCTCGATTTCATACTGCTCTATGATGTACCCGAGGGCACGACGGGGTCGGATGGAGAGCGAGAACTCGACGTCGCCACCTACTTCACGCGCCTCACTCAGCGGCTC
>NZ_CAXAXY010000073.1:0-13987 GCF_963972885.1 uncultured Pelagibacterium sp.
ACAACAAGGCCGCGACACTGATCGAACGCATGGAGCACGAAGGCATCATTTCCCCGGCCAACCATGCGGGCAAACGCGAAGTGCTGATCGGCGACAATGCCGACGGCTACTAGGGTGTGTCCAGCACTCGACGCGATCGGGGATGGAAGCGGTTTTGCGGTTCGGAAACGCGCCAAAACAAAGACTTGGAGGATTTTCGCGATTCGGAGAAAAGCGGACATGCTCTGACGCCGACAAGGAACCTCACCGTTACACGATGAGTTTACCGCCGGGTCGTCCGGTTTCGCGCTCTTGCCGCAATTGGGATTTACCTCGACCATTCAAGGGGCAGACCCTTGTTGTACCGAAACGGAGTCCTGAAATGATTCGCATTGTCGCCGCACTCTTGACAGCGGGCATTTGCGCGCTCGCACTGGCCATGCCCGTCAATGCGCAGTCACGCGTTCTGACCCCGGATGAAGAGTTTCTCCTTCAAGAGATTTCGGCCCACAACACCGAAATTCGCACCATGGCTGGTCGCTTTGTCCAGATCGACAGCCAGGGCGGGCAAATCGAGGGCACATTCTGGCTCAAGCGCCCCGACATGGTGCGCTTCCGCTATGCCCCGCCAAGTCGGGAAGAGATCATTTCGCAGGGTCGCGGATTTTATGTCATCGACCGTCAGGAGCGCACCCAATACGCCTATCCGCAGGACAATGTGCCGCTGCGCCAGTTTCTCGGCGATGAGGTCAGCCTGATCAACTCCAACCTCTCCGACGTCGTGCTCTCGGAAACCCACGTATCGGTAATGATTGTTGATGAAAGCCCCATCGGTACTGTGCAGGTTTCGCTGATCTTTGATCGCGAGTCACTCGATCTCGTCCAGTGGAGCCTCATCGAGCCCTCCGGCGTGGAAACCACGTTTTCGATTACCGAGACCGAAAAGGGCGTCGATATTCCCGATCAGTATTTCCGCATCGATCCCACCTACCGGTCGGTCAACGCGAACTGAGAGAGAATGGGCTCGGGGCTTTACCGCGCCGGGCCGGGCCGTCATAAAGGCGTCACCCCTACCCGTCCTTCAGAGTCGCTTATGCCTTCGCTTGCCACCTGGAACATCAACTCGGTGCGGCTGCGCCTGCCCATCGTCCTCGATTTTCTCTCCCAGTACGGCCCTGATGTCCTGTGTCTGCAGGAGATCAAATGCATGAACGATCAGTTCCCCCGCTCAGCCTTCGCCGATGCCGGCTATCCCCACCAGGCCGTTCACGGACAAAAGGGCTATCACGGGGTGGCCATACTTTCGAAACATCCCCTTGACGAAATCACGGCGCGCGGCTTTTGCGACATACCTGACTGCCGCCACGTTTCGGCCCGGCTCGACTTCGGCAAAGGCCCGCTCACCGTACACAATTTCTACGTTCCCGCTGGCGGCGACGAGCCAAACCCCGAAATCAACCCCAAATTCCGCCACAAGCTCGACTTTCTGGCCGAGATGGAAGATTGGTTCGACGATCTGGTTTTCGACGAGCGCCAGCTGATTTGCGGCGATTTCAACGTGGCGCCCCATGAAAACGACGTCTGGAGCCATAAGCAGCTCCTCAAAGTGGTTTCCCATACGCCAGTCGAAACCGAAGCCCTCGACCGCCTGCTCTCCCGGCGCAATTGGGTCGATCTTGTGCGCCAGCACATACCGATCGAGGAAAAAGTCTATTCCTGGTGGAGCTACAGAGCCAAGGATTGGGACATGTCCGACCGCGGCCGCCGGCTCGATCACATATGGGCGACACGCGACATCGCGGCCCACGCAAAAGCAGCCCATATCCTGCGCCCGGCCCGCGGATGGTCGGAAAAACCCTCCGACCATGTGCCGGTAATCGTTGATTTCGCCTAGAGCGTATCCAGCAAAACCATGTCCCCGACGCGATCGGGGATGGAAACGATTTTGCGGTTCGGACACGCGACAAAGCAAGGGTTTGGAGCCCAGGATTTGATTTAATCAAATCCTGAACGGCTCTAGATGTCAGTCTGAAAACCGCTCGCCCAGACGGGTAATGGAATCGAGATAGCGCGAAAGTTCGGCCCTGATTGTTGCCGCGACATCTTCGGCAAGTTCGGGATGGCTTCTCAGCAGTTTCAGAAAAGGTCCGCGCGGCACAAACAGCAATGTGCTCGATCGCGCCGCCCGGAGCGATGCGCCGCGCGGACGGGTCAGCATCAGGCCGAGCTCTCCCACCAGCGCGACGGGATCGATGCGAAACCGCCCACTGTCCTCAACTGGCGAGTCCGTTGTCTCAAGAGCGCCGGACACAAGGACATAGCCGCCGTCGGCAACATCACCTGCCGTATAGAGAACATCACCAGGAGAAAGCGAAACGTCTTCGCAAACGAACGCCAGAAGGCGCAGCTGTTCATCAGAAAAGCTGGAAAAAAAATCGAGTTCTGCGAACGCGGCCACTGCCGCCGCTTCGTCCATACATGCCCCCGGCAGCGCGTTGAGGGCGTATGATTGGCATATATTACCGCGCGCGCAAAGGCTTAGACCGATCTGGCCCCGAGGAAATCAGGGAACCAGCCGGTATCCGCCTTCTTCAGTGACCAAAAGACGTGCATTTGACGGGTCGCGTTCGATCTTTTGGCGCAAACGGTAGATATGGGTCTCGAGCGTATGGGTTGTGACGCGATTGTTGTATCCCCAGACTTCGGCGAGCAGGACATCGCGTGAAATGGTCTTGGCACCCTGCCGGTACAGGAATTTGAGGATCGAGGTTTCCTTGTCGGTCAGACGGATCTTCGAACCATCGCCATTTTCCAGTGTCTTGGCCGCAGGCTGGAAGCTGTAGGGCCCTATGGTGAAAACCACATCCTCGCTCTGATCGTGCTGGCGCAGCGCGGCACGCATGCGCGCCAGAAGCACCGAAAAGCGGAATGGCTTGGTGACATAGTCGTTTGCACCGCTTTCAAGTCCACGAATTTCGTCGGACTCGCTGTCCTGCCCCGTCAGCATGATGACCGGCGCCCTAAATCCGTCGCTGCGCATGATCTTGAGGGCTTCCCGGCCATCCATGTCGGGCAGGCCGACATCAAGCAGCATAAGATCGAAATGGCCCGCCCGGGCGGTTTCACGCGCTCCGGAGGCCGTTCCCGCTTCCGTGATGTCGAACTCGCGATAGGGTTCGAGCTGCCCCACCAATGCGGCCCGCAGATCGGTGTCGTCGTCGACGACCAGCAAACGGCGCTTGTTCATCAGCAAAACTCCCGCTTCTTTCCTGACAAGCGGCAAACACCTGTCTTTCGAAGTGACATACGATTCAATCTAGCTTGAGTGAGGCATTCGCCAATCACATGCGCGTTATCGAGCCCCGAAAAGCGCCGAACCCACCCGAACCTGCGTTGCTCCCATCAGTATTGCCGTCTCGAAATCCGAACTCATCCCCATGGACAATTGAGAAACGCCGGCCTCTCTTGCCAAACGCGCCAGCTGCGCAAAATAGGGCCCTGGAGCGTCCTCGACCGGGGGAATACACATCAAACCAACGATATCGAGCCCATATTGATCCCTGCAGCGGGCAACGAAGGCGACTGTTTCCGATACCGCCACCCCCGCTTTTTGCTCTTCGCCCCCGATATTGACCTGCACGAAGCAAGGCAGATGCCGATTCTGTTTTTCCATCTCACCCGAGAGCACCCTGGCCAGCTTGTCGCGGTCCACGCTTTCGATGACATCGAACAATCCAACCGCATCGCCCGCCTTGTTGGTCTGCAGCGGCCCAATCAGATGCAATACGATATCGCGATATGCCGATTTCAGGGCGGGCCATTTGCCCTGCGCCTCCTGGACACGGTTTTCACCGAAATGACGCTGTCCGGCCTCAATGACCGGAGCGATCGCCGAAGCATCGAAGGTCTTGGAAACGGCTACCAGATTGGCGCGAGCGCCCCCTTCAAGCCGCCCGGCGGCCCGGTCCATGCGGGTCGTGATGTCCGCGAGCCGTTGGGCAGCGGTTTCCGGGGCGTTTGGGCTCATGGCAATGGTTGACCTTCCGGCGCTTTTCTGGTGATGGTCGCCTACCCAATTTCTCATCTCTTCTCAAGTATAGGGCGGCCACCGGTACTTTCTATGGCAAACGCTTCCGAGCGCTACAATCCGCGCGAACAAGAACCTCATTGGCAAAAGGTCTGGGCGGAGAACAAAACCTTCGAAACGTCCAACGACGATCCGCGTGAGCCCTACTATGTGCTCGAGATGTTTCCCTACCCCTCGGGCCGCATCCACGTCGGCCATGTGCGCAACTACACCATGGGCGACGTGGTTGCACGGTTCCAGCGGGCCAAGGGCAAAAAAGTCCTCCACCCAATGGGCTGGGATGCGTTCGGCATGCCCGCCGAAAACGCGGCGATGGCCAACAAGGTCCACCCGCGCGAGTGGACCTATGACAATATCGCGGCAATGCGCAAGCAATTGCAATCGATGGGTTTTTCGCTCGACTGGAGCAGGGAATTTGCGACCTGTGACGAACAATATTACCACCGACAGCAAATGCTGTTCATCGATATGCTTGAAGCGGGTCTGGTCACGCGCAAGTCTTCCAAGGTCAACTGGGACCCCGTCGACCATACGGTTCTGGCCAACGAACAGGTGATCGACGGCCGCGGTTGGCGCTCGGGCGCGCTGGTCGAGCAGCGCGAATTGACCCAGTGGTTTTTCAAGATTTCCGATTTTGCCGAAGATCTGCTCTCCGCGATCGACGGCCTGACCGATTGGCCTGAAAAAGTCCGACTGATGCAGCGCAACTGGATCGGACGGTCCGAAGGGCTGCGCATCCTGTTTGGCGTCGCTTCGGGTGATGCGGGTCAGGACAGCGTCGAGATTTTTACCACGCGGCCCGATACGCTGTTTGGCGCTTCCTTTGTTGCCCTTTCGCCCGACCACCCCATGGCTGCCCATCTGGCCCAGTCCGATCCGGCTCTGGCCGAATTCATCGCCGAGTGTCACCGCATGGGCACCTCGGCCGAAGTGATCGAAACCGCCGAAAAGCGGGGCTATCGCACGACAATTACCGTGACCCATCCGGTAATAGAAGGCGCAACCCTGCCCGTCTATGTCGCCAATTTCGTCTTGATGGATTACGGCACAGGCGCAATTTTCGGCTGTCCGGCCCATGACCAGCGCGACCTCGATTTTGCCCGCAAATACGACCTCCCGGTCATCCCCGTCGTTTTGCCGCCAAACACGGACGCCGAGGTGTTTTCCGTTGAAGATGAAGCCTATACCGGTCCCGGGGTCGCTTTTAATTCCGGATTTCTCGACGGTATGGATGTCGACGCCGCCAAGGATGCGATCGCCCGCTTTCTGGAAACCGAAAAGGTCGAAGGCAAGCCTCAGGGTGTCCGCCAGGTCAATTATCGCCTGCGCGACTGGGGCATCTCGCGTCAGCGCTATTGGGGTTGCCCGATCCCCGTCATCCATTGCGACACCTGCGGCATCGTTCCCGTGCCCAAGGATCAATTGCCGGTCCGTCTGCCGGCCGATGTCGAGTTCGACACGCCGGGCAATCCGCTGGACCGCCACCCGAGCTTCAAATACGTCGATTGCCCATCATGCGGCTCCAAGGCGCGCCGGGAAACCGACACGATGGATACATTTGTCGATTCCTCGTGGTATTTCGCTCGCTTTACAGCACCGCGCGCCGACAATCCGACGATTCCGGAGATGGCCAACGAATGGCTGCCGGTCGATCAGTACATCGGCGGCATCGAACACGCCATTTTGCACCTGCTGTATTCGCGCTTTTTCGCCCGGGCCATGAGCCGCACCGGGCACATGGATGTCGATGAGCCCTTCAAAGGCCTGTTCACCCAAGGCATGGTGACTCACGAAACCTACAAGGACGCCCAGGGCAATTGGGTGCCGCCCACCGAAGTCATGGTGCAGGCATCCGATGGCCGACGCGTGGCAACCTCTTCGGTGACCGGGGAGCCTGTGGTCATCGGCTCCATTGAAAAGATGAGTAAATCCAAGCGTAACGTCATCGATCCCGACGATATGATCGCCACGTATGGCGCCGATACGGTGCGCTGGTTCGTGCTTTCCGATTCGCCACCCGAACGCGACGTGCAGTGGACCGAAGCAGGCATCGAGGGTGCTTGGCGCTTTACCCAACGGGCCTACAAGCTGGTCGGCGAGGCGCGCGAACTGCTTTCGCTCGACCCGGCCATAATTGACGGTGAGGAGCAGCACACTGTCGAAATCCTCAAGGCCGCCCATAAGGCCACGGCCCTGATCGAGGCCGATCTGGCGGGGCTGCGGTTCAATCGTGCCGTCGCCCAGATCTACGAACTGGCCAATGCGATCCAGAAGTTCATTCCGGCCGTAAGCGAATCACCCTCTCTGGCCAATATCACCGCGCTGCGCACGGCCATCGAACGCTTCGTGCAGTTCATCGCTCCCATGATGCCCCATCTGGCCGAAAGCTGTTGGGCCAATCTGGGTCACCAGACGATGATCTGCGACACGCCCTGGCCGGAAGCTGACCCGAACTACCTTGTTGATGACACGGTTGTATTGGCAGTTCAGGTCAACGGAAAACGGCGTGGTGAGATCGAAATGCCCAAAGACGCGCCTTCGGCCCAGGCCGAAGCTGCGGCCTTGTCACTGGACGCGGTTGTCCGCATTCTCGAAGGCAACCCACCCCGAAAGGTGATCGTCGTGCCCAACAGGATCGTCAATGTGGTTTGCTAGAGGTCTTCGTGCCTTGTGCCTTGGTACGGCCCTAACAGCGGCCGTCTCTTTGGCCGGCTGCACACTGACGCCGATTTACGGCGGTGCGAACGCGGCGAACGCGAGCCTCGCCCTGAGCTATGCGGAACCGGAAACGCGCCTGGAGCAAGTGGTTTATCGAACGCTTTCGGATCGACTTGGGCCGAACGTCGCGGGCGCACCGCAGTTTTCTGCCCAGGTTTCGTCCAACACCACGCGCATTGGCCTATCCAGTATATCGGGGCCAATAACGGAAAATCAGCTCACGATCACAATAACTTATCTCGTCATCGACGATGGCATGAGCCTCGCCGGCGGCGCGCGCTCGGCCACCGCCGGCTATCGCACGACGGGCCAGATCGTCGCCGACGATGCTGCGCGGACGGCAGCGGAAGAACAGGCGGCAAAGGCGGCGGCGGAAACTGTTCGTCTGGCTTTGCTGGCCGACCTGCAGACACGATGAGCGCACTTAAGGGGCGCGACATCGAGAAGTTTCTCGCGCGCCCCGACCTGACCTCGGGCCTTGTGCTGGTTTATGGTCCCGATACCGGGCTGGTCAGCGAGAATGCGGCCCGGCTGGTCAAGCATTTCGCCGGCGACCCGCCAGATCCCGAAAGCCTGTCGCAATTGCATATGAGCGAGATCGACGCCGATCCCCAAAGACTGGGTATTCTGGCGCGCAGCCCATCCTTGTTTGGCGGTCAGACCACTATTCGCATTCGCGCGGCGACAAACAAACTGGCGCCCACCCTTGTCGAACTCCTCGACGAAGGAGCCCAGGCCCTCTTTGTCGTAGAAGGCGCCGACCTAAAGCCCTCCGACGCCCTGCGCAAGCATGCCGAAGCGCGCAGGGATGCCAGGGCATTGCCCTGTTATGCCGACACCGGCCAGACAATCGATACATTGATCCGCGAAACATTTGCCGCGGCCAATATTGCGCTGGAGGCCGATCTGGCACCGATGCTGCGCGACATGCTTGGCAACGACCGCCAGGTAACGCGCAGCGAACTGCAAAAACTCGTTCTTTATGCCGGGGACGGTGGCAGGTTGACCCGGGACGACGTCATGCGATTGTGCGGTGATAACGCGGCCTTGGCCATCGATGCTGTCGTCGATTCCATCGCCACCGGCCATGCCCGTCGCTTCGACGATGCCATGACGCGCGCGGCGGCCGCCGGAACCGACGCACAGCGCCTGCTGATCGTCGCAATGCAGCATTTTTCCAGGCTGCGTGCCATGCGTGCTGAAATCGATGCCGGAGCAAGCGTCGACCAGATCGTCAGCCGGGCAACGCCACGCATCCATTTTTCGCGCAAGGCCGGTTTCGAGCAACAACTCAGGCTCTGGAACGATGATGGGCTGGCGGCAGCCTGCAATCGTCTGGCCGCCGCCATCCTCGACAGCCGCAAATCGGGGCCACTGGCGCCGGCCATAGGCCGCCAGGCGCTGCTTGCCATATGCATGGCCGCGGCCAGACGATAGAACCTGTCGAGCACAAACCTGTCCGCGACGCCATGGCGCATGGAATCGGTTGTGCGACTCGGATACGGGACAAAACAAAATTCTAGAGCCGGCGACCCGACCTATTAAATCCAGAATGGATCAAGAGATATCAGCAACTTAGGCAGATGTTTCACGTGCAACGCCGCTCAATGCGGCATGAGGCGCGCGCAAATTCCGTCGAGCTGCTCAAGCGTTTTGTAGCGGATTTCCAGTTTTCCGCCACGATCCTTGTGATCGAGCGTCACCGAAAGGCCCAAGGCGTCCGATAGCTGCTTTTCCAGGGCCAGTGTGTCCGCGTCTTTCGACGCCGGCCGCTTTTCGCCGGCCGGTTGCGGTCGACGCGCTTCAGCGCCCTGCTGATGCAGCGCTTCGGCTTCGCGCACCGACAGCCCCGCGTCAACGATTCGGCGTGCCAAAGCCAATGGATCATCCGACGTAATCAACGTTCTGGCATGCCCCGCGGTAAGCTCGCCGCGCTCGAGCATGTGCTGGACCTCGTCGGGCAGCCGCAACAACCTGAGCGTGTTGGCAACATGGGAGCGGGACTTGCCAATGACGTGCGCCAGATCGTTTTGGGTATAGTCGAACTGTTCGATCAGCTGCCCATAACCTTGGGCTTCTTCAAGCGGATTGAGGTCGGCGCGCTGGACGTTTTCGATGATTGCCAGCTCAAGCGCTTCCTTGTCATCGACCTCACGGATGATGACGGGAACCTCGTGCAGTCCTGCGCGCTGCGCTGCGCGCCAGCGCCGCTCTCCGGCGATGATTTCAAAGACATCTGGCCCCTGATCGCTCGGGCGCACCAGAAGCGGCTGCATGACGCCTTTTTCACGAATTGAATTGGTCAGATCCTCGAGCAGCTCGGCGTCGAAATCCTTACGCGGGTTGGCCCGGTTGGCAATTATGAATTCGACGGGCAGCCGGCGGGTGCCTGTGGAGGCTTCTGCCTGGCGGGGCGCGGCTTCAAGAGGCTGCATATCGCCGATCAGCGCGGCCAGACCGCGGCCGAGACGAGTGGGTTTATCGTTCATGGTCTTCTCCATCAGGCCGCCCGCAACTGGCGTTCGCGCTTGATTACTTCGGTGGCCAATCGAAGATAGGCCTGACTTCCGGCGCATTTAAGGTCATACAGCAAAGCCGGCTTGCCATAGCTGGGCGCCTCGGAAAGACGCACATTGCGAGGAATGACGGTGTCGTAGACCAGCGTTCCCATATGCTCGCGCACATCGCTGAGCACCTGCTCGGACAGATTGTTGCGCTTGTCGAACATGGTCATCACCACGCCCTGGATCGACAGCCGCGGATTGAGTGTCGAGCGGATTTGCTCAATGGTTTGAAGCAATTGGCTCAGACCCTCCAGCGCGAAAAATTCGCACTGCAACGGCACAAGCACCGCGTCGGCAGCGGTGAGCGCGTTGATGGTGAGCAGATTCAGCGACGGCGGGCAGTCGATCAGCACATAGGTGATCGGCTTATTGTCGATGGTCACTTCGGCAACGTTATCCAATGCCGACTTCAAACGAAACGCCCGATCCCGCTCGGCGGCGATCATCAATTCCACACCCAGCAGATCCATGGTCGAGGGAACGATCGCAACGTTGGGTACATTGGTAAGCACCGCCGCGTCCTTGACGGTCGATTCGTTGAGCAGCAGGTCATAGGACGAGCGCTCACGCTGCTGGCGGCCGAGCCCAAGCCCGGTGGAGGCATTGCCCTGCGGATCGAGATCGACGATCAGAACACGCTCACCAATCGCGGCGAGGGCAGTTGCAAGGTTAATGGCCGTCGTCGTCTTGCCGACACCACCCTTTTGATTGGCGAGTGTAATGATACGCGGATGCATCTGACCTCCGAAACCGTCACGGCTTCAAACACTTAGGTTAGGTGCGAGGCCTCAGATGGGAAAACTCGAGCAGAACGCCGTCTTTGTCCGTCGCACTTTGATGCTTTAACACATCGTAAACCCAATCTGAATCCGCTGATTTCAGTTCTTCCCCATTTTCGCGCCCTTTATGCAGAATGGCGCGGCTTTGCGGGCTCCAAAAACGGTGGATATAGGTCAAGAGCAAGGGTAAGGGCGCTAGGGCCCGGGAGGTAAAAAGATCGACTACCCCAACAATTTCGGGCGGAACCGCCTCTATTCTGGCAGTATGAACTGTGATCGGCAGGTCAAATTCGCGCGCCGCGGCCCGCAGGAACGCACATTTTCGTGTGTTGGATTCGATCAGATGCATGGAAAAATCGACGTCCTGCAACGCGATGGCCAGGGGAATCGCGGGAAAACCCCCGCCGCTGCCGATATCGAGAATGCGCAATGGCCCGGAAATTGGGCCGATCAGCGGCAAAATCTGAAGCGAATCAAGGATATGGCGCGACCACAGATCCCCCGGTGTTTCACGTGAAACCAGATTCTGAACCTTCTGCCAGCGCAAAAGATGGTCCGAAAATCTATGGAGTTGAGTGAAAATAACCTCAACATTGCCGAACATTGGCGCACCGTGGCGCTCAAGGTCCGCCAAACGCTGCGAATCACCGGTCATGACGCCTTCCGGTCGATACGGCCACGACGGATAACCGCCAGGACCAGTGTCAGCGCCGCCGGAGTCACGCCCTCGATTCGCTGGGCCTGGGCGATGGTTTGGGGACGGGCCGCAATGAGCTTTTGCTTCATTTCGTTCGATAGCCCGGGCAGAAGGCTGTAATCGAGCCATTCGGGAATTGCACGCGCTTCGTCTCGCTTTACGGCCTCAACGTCCGCCTGCTGGCGCTCCAGATAGACAGCATATTGCGCGTCGATGGCCACCTGCTCATAAGTCTTTGATTCCATGTCTGAAATCCCAGGCCATACGGCTTCAAGATCTTGCCGCGTGGTGGTTGGGTAGCTCATCAGTTCAAAGGCGGTACGCCGCACGCCATCCGCATTGACGTTCACGCCGACTTTGCGCGCTTCGGTCGGGGTTACCCATAGGGAATGCAAAAGCGCCTTGGCTCCGTCCAGCCGCTCCATACGGACGCGGAAATGCTGCTCACGCTCTTTGGACACGATGCCGGTGTCGATTCCAAGCTGCGTCAGGCGCTGGTCGGCGTTGTCGACCCTCAGCTGCAGACGGAACTCGGCGCGCGAGGTGAACATGCGATAAGGCTCGGTCACCCCGCGGGAAATCAGATCGTCGATCATGACGCCAAGATAGGAATTGGTGCGCGAGAGGATGAGTGGGGTGCGCCCGAGGGCGGCCAATGCAGCGTTGGCACCGGCCAAAAGGCCCTGCGCGGCAGCCTCTTCATAGCCCGTCGTGCCATTGATCTGACCTGCCAGGTAAAGCCCCGGCAGGGCGCGCAGCATGAGGCTTGGCGCCAGTTCGCGCGGATCGACGTGATCATATTCGATGGCATAGCCGGGACGCTTGATCACCACATTTTCAAGCCCTGGCATGGCCTGCAGGAATTCCAGCTGCACATCGGCCGGCAGGGACGTCGAAAGGCCATTGGGATAGATCGTGGGATCGTCGAGCCCCTCGGGCTCCAGGAAAACCAGATGACTGTCCTTGTCGGCAAAGCGCACGATCTTGTCTTCGATCGAAGGGCAATAGCGCGGCCCGCGCGACTGGATGCGTCCCGAATACATCGCTGATTTTGAAAGATTATCGGCGATGATCCGATGCGCCTCGGGTGTCGTGCGGGTTTCAAAACACGAAATCTGCCGGGTTGTGATGGCGTCGGTCAGTGCGGAAAACGGCTCGGGCGGTTCGTCGCCAAGCTGTTCGTTCAGCACCGAGAAATCTATGGTGTTGGCATCGAGCCGCGGCGGCGTGCCGGTCTTGAGGCGGCCCAGCTTGAGCCCGAGCGCTTCAAGACGGACCGAAAGGCCCAGAACCGGCTTTTCCCCGGCCCGGCCCGCCGGAATGGTTTCCTCACCACGATGGATAAGACCGCGCAGGAATGTGCCGGTTGTCAGAACCACGGCTCTGGTCGAAATCTGGCGACCGTCGAGCAGAACGACGCCGCTGACCACGCCATCGGTCACCATGAGATCGTCGACTTCGCCTTCGATAATGTCGAGATTGGGCGTTGCAGACAGTTCGGCCTGCATGGCCTCGCGATAAAGCTTGCGGTCCTGCTGCGCACGGGGCCCACGCACGGCCGGACCTTTTCGGCGATTGAGGACACGGAACTGAATGCCGCCCTTGTCGGCGATGCGGCCCATGACGCCATCGAGGGCGTCAATTTCGCGGACCAGATGGCCTTTGCCCAGACCACCGATGGCCGGATTGCAGCTCATTTCACCAATGGTTGCGAACCGATGCGTGACCAGCGCGGTTGCCACCCCCAGGCGTGCCGAAGCGGCCGCCGCTTCCGCTCCCGCGTGTCCCCCGCCAACGATGATGACGCCATAGTCAGTCATGATTGCACTCTCGATGGTGTTTCACGTGAATCTCTTGCCCGCATTGGCGCCCACTGTTTCACGTGAATCCCTCGCGACAAGGGTGCGGCGTGTTTCACGTGAATCACTTCCCGATGCAAAAACCGGCAAACAGTCGGTCCAAAACCGCTTCATTGTCCATAAGCCCGATCAATCCGGCCAGAGTGTCGGCAGCCCGGCGCAAGTCTTCAGCGCAGAGTTCGGGCTGGTCGATCCGCTCCAATGCCGTTTCAACGCTGACGATCGCCCGCTCGAGCGCGTCTTTGTCGCGCAGATGGCTGACCAGGCTTGATTCACTCGCACCGAGGCGGCCTTCAATATGGCTTTCGATGCGCTTTAGCAAGGTTTCGATACCCTCTCCGCTGGTGACCGACAGCGACAGATCGACCACAAAGGCCCCCTGCCCCAGATCCGATTTTGTGCCCAGACGCCAGACGGGAACGTCCATTTCAATGTCCGGTGCACTTACTGCGTCCGGAGCAAGCAGCCAGAGGACGAGATCGGCGCTTTCCATAGCCTTTTTTGCCCGTCTGATGCCTTCGCCTTCCGCCAGACTGTCTGTCTCGCGCAGTCCGGCGGTATCGGTGAGCGTGATGAGCTGACCGCCGAGATCGATGGCGACATCCTTGGTATCGCGCGTGGTACCGGCTTCAGCGGTGACGATCGCGACCTCGGAGCCGGCCAGGCGATTGAGCAGGCTCGATTTGCCGGCGTTGGGCGCGCCGGCCAGAACGATGCGGAAACCCTCCCGGACGATGCGGCCCCTGTCATAGCTCGCCAGTGCGTCGGCGAGCTTGCGGCCAAGCGCCTGCAAATCGGCGATAAAATGATGCGGCAAGGCGAATGGTACGTCGTCTTCGTCTGAAAAATCGAGACGCGCTTCGATCTCGGCTCGCGCGTCCAGCAACAACGCCCGCCAGATCATGACTTGATCGGCCAGACCGCCTTCCAGGCGCGAGAGAGCCTGACGCCGCTGGGATTCGGTTTCGGCCGCCAAAAGATCACCAAGACCCTCAACGGCCGTAAGATCGAGCTTGCCGTTTTCAAAGGCGCGGCGGGTGAAATCGCCGGCCCCGGCCAATTCAAGGCCGCAACAGGTGGTCAGCGTGGACAGAATGGCCTTTACGCCGGCCGGTGAACCATGAACCTGAAACTCGGCACAATCCTGCCCGGTGAAGGAATGGGGCCCGGGGAAAACGGCAACAAGGCCCTGGTCGAGGGCTTCCCCCGTTTCCGGATGGATCAGCGTCTTTCGCGCCAGTGTGCGGGGCGCCGGCAGACTGCCGCACAGAGCCTCGACCGCCGCAAAGGTCTTTGGACCGGAC
>NZ_CAXAXY010000074.1:0-13933 GCF_963972885.1 uncultured Pelagibacterium sp.
GCAGGGCATGGGGACGGGAAACGCTCAGCGTGTTCCAGCCCATATGCGGCACCTTGAGTGCGGGGTCTGAGGGCTCGATCGTTTCGATGGCGCCGGCGATCCAGTCCAGCCCTTTCGTTTCGATCTTTTCGCGACCGACGCTGGCTAAAAGCTGCATGCCCACGCAGACGCCCAGGAACGGTGTGCCGCCGGCCATCACCTTTTCATTGAGCACGTCGTGCATCCCCGGCACCGCATCGAGCCCGGCCATGCAATCGGCAAAGGCGCCGACGCCGGGCAGGACGATCCGGTCGGCCTTGCGGACAAGATCGGCATCGGAGGTGACGATGATCTCGGCCCCGGTTCCCTCGGCGGCACGGGCGAAGGCCTTTTGCGCCGATTTGAGATTGCCGGCGCCATAATCGATGATTGCAACGGTTTGGCTCATGGGCGCTATCCGTAGTTTCGGTTCAACCAAATCCGCTCGGCAGAGACGGTGCTGTCGGCTGCAAGTTCGCCGCTGGGGATCCAGTTGCGGCCTTCCAGTGCGCGGCCGGCGATCGACGCGGCTGCAAAGCCGGTCCACAGCGCAAAGATCAGATAAAGAAGCACTGCAAGTTCATCCCCGAATTGGGGCGCGAGCATAACAAGGCCAAGCGTCACCACAAGCCAGAGCACAAGATAGGCCATGGCGCCGCGGGCGAGCGCCCAGATCGGCGCAAACAGAAAGGCCGCCCAACTGAACTTCTCGGGCAGAACCCAAATGGCGTCGGGGCCGTTTTCCGGCTTGGCGTAGATTGTATAGAGGGTCATGAGACCGGTCCGTAACGGGGCCTTGCCCCAGCCTAAATCCTACAACACGCCCTTGGTCGAGGGCACCTGATCGGCAGCGCGGGTGTCGATTTCGACCGCCTGACGCAACGCGCGCGCCAAAGCCTTGAACAGGCTTTCGGCGATATGGTGGTTGTTGTCGCCATAGTGGGTTTCGGCGTGCAGCGTGATCCCGGCATTGATGGCAATCGCCTGGAAAAACTCGCGCACCAGTTCTGTATCGAAAGTGCCGATCGTGGGTGATGTGAACTGGACGCGCCAGACAAGGAACGGCCGGCCCGAAACATCGAGCGCCACCGTGGATTTGGTGCCGTCCATGACCAGGTCGCACGCCCCGTAGCGGACAATGCCTTTCTTGTCGCCCAGCGCATCCTTGAGCGCCTGACCGATGGCAATGCCCACATCCTCGACCGTGTGGTGATCGTCGATGTGCAGATCGCCCTTGGCGTGGATCGCCATGTCGATCAGGGAATGGCGCGAAAGCTGGTCGAGCATGTGATCGAAAAAGCCGACCCCGGTTTCGATCTGCCGCACGCCATTGCCATCGAGATCGACGGCGACGGCGATCTCGGTCTCGTTGGTCTTGCGATCGAGCTTTGCCTTGCGCATTGGGTCCATCCCCTGGGAAACTCGGGCCTTGCATTAACAGCTTGAGGGGCGGCGGGAAAGCCCGGCATGGTGCCCTCGCATTGCATTTAGCCCAGCCAATCCTAAATAAAGGCCAACACGCGTTTTAATGTGAAAGGCATTTGAGTTTCAAATGACGACAATCGTTTCAGTACGCAAGGGCAATCAGGTCGTGGTGGCGGGTGACGGGCAGGTCTCACTCGGCCAGACCGTCATGAAACATTCCGCCAGGAAGGTCCGTCGGCTGGCAGGCGGCTCGGTGATCGCCGGATTTGCCGGCGCAACCGCCGACGCCTTCACACTTTCCGAGCGGCTCGAAGCCAAGCTCGAACAATATCCCGGCCAGTTGATGCGCGCCTGCGTGGAGCTGGCCAAGGACTGGCGCACCGATCGGTATCTGCGCCGGCTCGAAGCCATGATGATCGTGGTCGACAAGTCCGATTCGCTGATCCTGACCGGGACTGGTGATGTTCTGTCCCCCGAGGACGGGATCGCGGCCATCGGCTCGGGAGGCAATTATGCCCTTTCGGCAGCGCGGGCGCTCATCGACAGCGACAAGAGTGCCGAAGATATCGCCCGCAGATCGATGGCGATCGCCGCCGATATCTGCGTTTACACCAATGCCGATGTGACGGTCGAAACGATCGAGCTCGAATCTTGAGCCTTTCGATCCGCCAGATTGGACCTGATGAGGCCGAGGCCTATCGGACGATCAGGCTGATCGCGCTGGAGGGCGATCCGGCATCGTTTGCATCGGACGTCCAGACCGAGCGGGATCGCCCGCTCGACTGGTATGCGCAAGGCACGCGCGACGCGGCGATCTTTGTGGCGTTCGAAGACGATCGACCGGTAGGGATGGCGGGATTGTTCGTTTCCGACCGGGACAAGACCAGCCATATCGGAACGATATTCGGCGTTTACGTTCTCCCCCAATACCGGAGGGCCGGGCTGGCGGTCGCACTGATGGACACCGTAATCGCCCGTGCGAAAACCAAGGCCCGGCAGGTTCATCTCGGCGTCGCCGTGGACAATTGCGCCGCCCTCAAACTCTATCATCGGCTCGGTTTCCAGACCTATGGCACCGAGCCGCGCGCCCTCAATGTCGATGGGCGTTTCATCGACGAGCACCTGATGGTGCGGTTTCTGGACAAAGAAGACAGATAATGACTGAGAGAAGTTTTTCCCCCCGCGAGATCGTTTCCGAGCTTGACCGCTACATCGTCGGGCAGTCCGACGCCAAGCGGGCCGTGGCCATTGCGCTGCGCAACCGCTGGCGCCGTCAGCAATTGCCCGAGGATATCCGCCGCGAGGTTTCCCCCAAGAACATCCTGATGATCGGGCCGACCGGCGTGGGCAAGACCGAAATTTCACGTCGCCTCGCCCGGCTGGCCCAGGCGCCCTTCGTCAAGGTCGAAGCCACCAAGTTCACCGAGGTTGGCTATGTGGGCCGCGACGTCGAGCAGATGATCCGCGATCTTGTCGAAGCCGGCATCGTGATCCTCAAGGACCGCAAGCGGGCCGAAGTGAAGGCCAAGGCTCATCTCAACGCCGAGGAGCGGGTGATCGACGCGCTGGTGGGGCAGTCGGCGACGCCCTCGACCCGCGAGGCATTCCGCAAAAAGCTGCGCGACAACGAACTCGACGACAAGGAAATCGAGATCGAGGTGCCCGCCACTTCGGGCATGCCGATGTTCGATATTCCCGGCATGCCGGGCGCCGGGGCGGGGATGATCAACCTGTCCGACATGTTCGGCAAGGCGTTCGGCGGCAAGACCCAGAAGCGCAGCGTCAAGGTCAAGGACAGCTACGAAATCCTCATCAATCAGGAGGCCGACAAGCTGCTCGATCAGGACAAGATCAATGCCGAGGCCATCGAGCTGGTGGAAAATCACGGCATCGTCTTTATCGACGAGATCGACAAGGTGGCTGCCAAGGAAGGCGGAGTGACCGGTGGGCCGAGCCGGGAAGGCGTGCAGCGCGATCTGTTGCCGCTGATCGAAGGCACCACGGTTTCGACCAAATACGGTCCGGTCAACACCGACCATATCCTGTTCATCGCCTCGGGCGCCTTCCACGTTTCAAAGCCGTCCGATCTTCTGCCCGAACTTCAGGGCCGCCTGCCCATCCGGGTGGAGTTGCGCGCCCTGACGCGCGAGGATTTCATCAAGATCCTCTCGGACACCGAATATTCGCTGATCCGGCAATATGTGGCGCTGATGGGCACTGAAGGGGTGACGCTCGAATTTACCCCTGACGCCATCGAGGAAGTGGCCAGCATCGCGGTCTCGGTCAATTCCACCATCGAAAACATCGGCGCCCGGCGTCTGCAGACTGTGCTGGAAAAACTTGTCGAGGACATCTCGTTTGAAGCCCCCGACAAGTCCGGAACCACTCTGACCATCGATGGCGAGCGTGTGCGCGAGACCGTGGGCAAGATGGCCGGCGATACCGATCTGAGCCGGTATATTCTTTAAGGAGCGCCCCGAGCCACCACACATCCATCCTCTCCCCGACCGGGGAGGGGATGGGCGGGCCGGAACCTAGCGGCGCGGTTCGATGAGGTCCCACAGATTGCCGAATGCGTCCTCGAAAACGGCGACTATTCCATAGTCCTCGTTTCGGGGTGGCTCGCGAAACTTAACGCCCCTGGCACTATAGAGCGCGTGGTCAGCGGCAAAATCGCTGGTGTGAAGAAACAGAAAGACCCGGCCACCGGCCTGGTCGCCGATCGCGGTCTCCTGGCGCGAGCCTACCGCACGGGCCAGAAGCAGGCAAAATCCTGAGCCGTCGCCTGGGCTGACACGCACCCAGCGCTTGCCGTTTTCCAGCGGGGTGTCTTCGCAGAGCGTGAATCCCAGAATGCCACAGTAATAATCGATCCCGGCCTGATAATCTGGCACCAGGATAGAGACCATGGCGATGGTGCGCCGTGGATCGGTCATTGCCGTTTCACCGCCCTTTTCATGATTTCATCGCGGATCGCCTTGCAGTCCTCTGGAGACAAATTGCCCATTTCCCGACCCAGAACATTTGTCAATTCGGTCGCCTCGGGCGCCATGCCGGCGGTATCAATGGCCATTTTGGGGTCGGAGATTTCCGCCAGGCGCTGGATTTCCTCGGCCTCGTCCCAGATCACGTTGAAATAGGCGATCATGCGCTGCACCAGAAACCAGGTGGGCTTGCCGCGCTTGCCGTGTTCGAGGGCCGAGAGATAGGCGCTCGACACATTGAGGGCTTTGGCCATGTCCTTGAGCGCGATGCCGCGATCGGCGCGCAGCTTGCGCAATTTGGCTCCCAGCGGGGTCACATCTGCCTCTTGCGTTTGAGCCGGACATAAAGCGCGCCGCCTCCGCCATGGCTCTGGTGGGCGGGATCGATCCCGGCAACCATGGGGGCAAGCTCTTTGGCATTGAGCCAGAGCGGCACCATTTCGCGGAGCACGCCCTTTTGCTCGAGCTGCAGATATCCGGTCTTTTTGATTCCCTTGCCGGTGATGACAAGTACCGTCCTGTCGCCGCGCGCCGCGCGGGCAGGGATGAAGCGCTCAACGGCCGCGCGCGCCTGATCCTGGGTCATGCCGTGCAGATCAAGGGTTGCATCGATCGGTTCGTGCCCGCGCGCCAGCCGCCGCTTGAGATTGGGCTCGATCGATTTTTCCCAGGCCGGGACCTTGGACGCCGCGATCATCGGGCCGGCCGAGGGCAGGGGCGGACGAGCGAACCGCGGAGCGGTGTCGATGGGCCTGGCCGCTTCGGGCTCCTCGACTGCATTTTCGAGCGCTTCGAGCACGGCCTTGGGGTCGGTGCTCTTGCGCCGCAACAGCGGGTCGACTGTGTTGCCCACAGCATTCCACAGGTGCCAGTCGCGCACCGGCCCGGATTTTTTCGGGCGGGGTCCGGGCGGTTTGCGCGCCATGGCAAGTCTGCCTTTTTGGCCTAGTCGAGGTCGTTGGTCGCGACGAGCTTCCAGTTGGGATCGCGCGACCTTGTGTTGCGCATGAAGGTCCATTCGTCGGCGATCGCCACGACCTGGCCCGGCGTACCCTCGACGATCTCGCCTTCACGATCCTTGGTGATCGAAACCACTTCGGCGTCGATCCTGAGGGTAACGACGGCATTGCGCTTGTCGAGTTCGGCTTCGACGAACGCAATGTTGGAAAGGCCCACAAAGGTAAAGTCGACGGTATGACCCGCTGCTTCGCGTTCGGAGATGGCGCTGTCGAAACTGTCATAGACATCCTTGTCGAGCAGCATCTTCAAATTCTTGCGGTCACCCGACGCATAGGCCGAAACGATCATTTCGTAGGCCGATTTGGCGCCCTCGAGGAACTGCTTGGGTGAAAAGGCGGGATCGGCTGCCGCGATGGCGCGCAGCCCTTCTTCGATCTCGGTCTTGCCGGATCCGAATTTTTCGATCTCGGCTTCGAGCTTGCGCTGGACCCTTTCAGCCTCTTCGGCATCCTGGGGATTGCGCCGCGGCATCGGAACCACTGTATCGTCGTTGTCCGACTTGGTGCGCGATATCGACTCGTAGCGCGTCGAGGGCGGGCGCTCATTGCCGGTGCGGGTGCCCAGAACCGAGCGGAGACGCAGGAGCACTACGATGGCCACCACGATGACGATAAGGGTGGGAAAGTCGAGAAATTCGCCCATGAGTGAAATTCTGGCTCCAAAATGAAAGGTTCTGTCCACCGCCCGATCCGCAACACCAGTTGACTGGCGGGGGATCGGGGCGGTTCGCAATCTGGTTGTCGTGACCTATATATATGCAAACGCGCCCTGCAAACCAGTTTGCAGTGGCATTATTGTGATCGAAGGGTTTGCCCGGCACGATCGGTGCACGGTGGCGAACCCGACAAACCACAGGGAGCTTGCTCGGCGTGGGACGTTTCATACTTCTTGGAATTTTGCTGCTGCCATTTCTCGAAATCGCCGGATTCATCTGGGTTGGCGGGCAGATCGGTATTCTCTCGACCCTTGCCGCCATCGTCGGAACGGCCGTAGCCGGTGTCCTGATCGTCCGGTGGCAGGGGCTGGGCATGGTGCTCGACAGCCGGGCCATGATGGCGCGGGGCGAGATGCCACAGCGCCAGTTTGCTGAAATGATGATGATCGCGGTGGCGGGGCTGTTTCTTCTGGTCCCCGGTTTCATCACCGATGCCAGCGGCTTTGCGCTGCTCATCCCGCCGGTGCGGCACTGGCTTTACGGACAGATGAGCCGGAACATGGTGGTGGTCACCACCTATCGGCCCTCCCAGCCCGGTCCGGCCCATAAATCGATCGACCTCGACAATGACGATTACCGCTAATGCGGGTCGAGCAGAACGGAACCGGGTTTGCGGCTCGGACACGCGAGAAATCAAAGGTTTGGAGCCGGGGACTTGATTCAATCAGATCCTGACACGCTCCAGCCGATTTTGCGCGTCTGTGCGCCAAACCTTGTGAGCCGGCCACAAAAGTGCTAGCCAAACGGCAAATTTGCGGTCCTTGCCGGGCCGCTCTGGCGAACCGGAGATAGGGACATATTGGCCAATGGCTGACGACAACACAAACAACGATGCGGCCGCCGCCGCCGGGCCGGAAGGAACTGCCCCCGCTTTTGGTATCGTGGGACAGTATGTGCGCGACCTGAGCTTTGAGAATCCCAACGCACCGGCTTCGCTCGTGCCTGGACAGGTCAATCCCGGTTCCAACGTCAACATCAACGTTCAGGTCAAAAAGCAGGGCGATGACGTTTATGCCGTCGAAATCGGGCTCAACGTCAAGACCGAACGCGAGGGCACTGTGCTCTATGCGGTCGAGTTGGTCTATGGCGGCCTGTTCCGCACCCGCAACATACCCGAAAACCAGCTCGGCGCGCTCTTGATGGTCGAAGCGCCGCGGCTGATCTTCCCGTTCGCGCGTCAGGTTCTGGCCTCGACGATCCAGGCGGGCGGCTTTCCGCCGCTGTTGCTCGAGCCTGTCGATTTTCTTGCGCTTTACCGCCGCAATCTGGCAGCGGCAGCCGACAAGAACAAGACCGAGGGCACAGCCGACGCCACCGAGGTCAAGCCGACCGTCAACTGAGCAGTTTCAACCGCACAGATGCGAAAGCCCCGGGAAAACCGGGGCTTTTTTGTTTCCGGCCGGCAAAAAAGCCAGGCCTATTCGACCTCGACGTCCAGCGTTTCGTATTTGAGCCACACGGCGCTGTCCCCCATCTGAGCGATAAAGGCCGCATGTGCCAGCTTTTCTGGCGCCGTCAGGCGCGCAGGCAGGGGCGTGGGGCGCTGGCGGGCCGGCGGACGGGTTCCCGCCCCCCGTATCGAGGTTTCGGCCTCAGCGGACAGGGCAAGCGCCACCTGCCGGCCACCGATCAGCTCGAGATAGACTTCGGCAAGGATCTCGCTGTCGAGCAGCGCGCCGTGCAAGCTGCGGCGTGAATTGTCGATGCCGTAATGCTTGCACAGGGCATCGAGGCTGACGCGGGCGCCGGGGTGAATCTTTCTGGCCAGCATCACCGTGTCGATGACTTCATTGGCAAGGCGCCCGCGGCCGGCCGCTTCGAGCTCGGCGTTCAAGAACCCCATGTCAAAGGGCGCATTGTGGATGATGAGGGTGTCTTCGCCGACAAAGTCGGCAAAGGCCTGCGCCACCTCGGCGAATTTGGGCTTGTCGCGCAGGAAGTCTTCGGACAGCCCGTGCACGCGAAACGCCTCTTCGGGCATGTCGCGCTCGGGATTGATATAGACATGGTAGTGACGGCCGGTCGGAACGTGGTTGATCAGCTCGACGCAGCCGATTTCCACCAGCCTGTCGCCATTGGCCGCCGAAAGGCCGGTGGTTTCGGTGTCGAGGACGATTTCGCGCAAAAGGCTCATGCCCGGACCTCTTCAAGCAGGGCGTCGATGACGGCATCGGTGCGCGCGATGGTGTCGTCTATGGTTCCCGAGGTATCGATGGCGTAATCGGCCCTTGCCCGTTTTTCGTCCTGGCTGAGTTGGCGCGAGAGGATGAAATCGAGCTTTTCGCTGCTCATGCCCGGGCGGGCAAGCACCCGCTGGCGCTGGATCTGGGGATCACAATGGATGGTCACGACCTTGTCGATGGAATATTTGACGCCGGTTTCAAAAAACAGCGGGATTTCGATGACGGCCAGATCATGGCCTGCCGCTTCTACCTCGTCCATGAATTCAAGCGCCTTTTCGCGCACCATCGGGTGGATGACTTCCTCGAGTTCGGAAATCCGGTGGGGTTCTGCCGCAATCGCGGCGCTGAGCGCTTTGCGATCCACCATGCCGTCGCGCACGGTGCCGGGGAAAAGCGTCTCGACCAGCGCTGCGGCCTGTCCGGCGTAAAGTTCGTGGACGGCCTGGTCTGCCGAATAGGTTGGAAAACCCCGCTCGCCAAAGCGGGCAAGCACTGTCGATTTCCCCGTGGCGATGGAACCGGTGACCACAACGCGCAGCATTTTTCCCTCGAAAACTTCTCTCTTACTGCCCGAGTGCGGCCAGAACACGGTTTCTGAGCGTTTCGGTTACGGCCGGCGCGACGCCGAACCACGCGCGAAACCCCGGAACCGCCTGATGGAGCAACATACCCAGCCCATCGACGCTGGCAAACCCCTCGGCCCGGGCCTGGGCCAAAAGGGGGGTAATGAGCGGTGTATAAACGATATCTGTGACCACCGCCCCCTGCGCCAGAGGCGACAGATCGAGCCCATTGAACTGTGTGCCCTTCATGCCGACCGCGCTCGTGTTGACGAGCAGCCCCGCGCCCGCCATTCGCGAGCCGATCTCAGAAAGCGGCCCCGGCACGATCGTCGGGCCGAATTCGTCTGCCAGCGCCCGGGCCCGGCCCAATGTGCGGTTGATGAGCTCTATACGCGGCACGCCGCGGTCGACCAGGGCGGCCAGGATGGCCCGCGATGCGCCGCCGGCCCCGATCACCACCGCCGATCCAAGCGCCTCGTCCCAGCCCGATGCCTGGGCATCGAGATTGGCGAGAAACCCTATATAATCGGTGTTCGTTCCCCAGATCTTGCCGTTGTCGGCCACCAGGGTATTGACCGCACCGATCCGTCTGGCCAGCGGATCGACCTCATCGATCAGCCCCATCACCGCTTCCTTGTGGGGGATGGTGACATTGCCGCCCACGAATTCACCCGCGCGCAGCCGGGCTACCAAGCCGGCAAGATCGGACGGCGCAATTTCGATCGCTTCATAGCTGGCCTCGAGCCCATGCTCGGCAATCCAGCTCTGATGGATCAGGGGGGATTTGGAATGGGCGATGGGGTGACCGATGACAAAGGCTTTTTTCATGATCCCGGCTCAAAGCTTTCCGGCGCATGCTGTTCGAGCGCTGCCAGAAGCGGCAGAAGCGGCAGGCCCAGAATGGTGAAATAATCGCCCTCGATGCTCTCGAACAGGCGGATCGAGGGCCCTTCGAGCCTATAGGCAGCGACCGAATCAAAAATTGCCTCGCCCTCGAGATCGAGCACGCGATCAACGGTTTTTCGGGTAAAGGACTTAAAGGTCAGCACCGCGGTTTCGACAGTGCTCCAGACGATTTTTCCCCCGCGGGCCAGCGCAACACCGGAATGGAGCTGATGGGACTTGCCCGCCATGGCCATCAGCCGCTCGGCGGCATCTTCGCGGTCAAGCGGCTTGTGGAGGCCCTGGTCCTGGAAAGCAATCGTCTGATCGGCCCCGATCACAAGCGCCTGGGGTGTCATGGCGCTGACGGCAAGCGCCTTGGCCTGTGCCAAAAGAGATGCAAGGCCCGCGCGATTCTCGCCGCGGGTCAAGGCCGCCTGTTCGATTTCACGCTCGTCGACCCCGGCGCTGGCCACCGAAAACCGCAAGCCCGCGTTCTCGAGAAGGCTTTTCCGCGTTGTGCTTTTGGAGGCAAGGATCAACATGGCCGGGCTTTTGCGATTGGAGACGGAACGAGCTTTTCCACATGCGCTCTCACAGTTAAAGCCCATTTCGAGTTCCGGCCGTGCGGGGGCGAAGTTTTCCCCAAAGGGCGATAATGGGTTAACAGTTGGTGAACTGGGGACAGCGCAGCCGGCCTGGGGACAAGACCGGGGAAAACCGTTCGCTGCGGCACCGGCTCAACGTTAATCTTTCATTAAGGATGTGCACAGGCGATCTCTTAACGAAACGTTAACGAGACCGGCGCGCCCTGATCTTTCGTCCCCGTTTTTCCGACAGGGTCCACACCCGTTCTGCCGCGCGAAACTGACGCAAGCCGATTTGGACGGGCCCGGTTGTGGGCTCGAAACAATTGGTGCAAAACACAGCTATAAAGAAGAAGAAGACTCTTAAAGACAGATTCCTTACAGACCGAAGAGTTCCGGCAATTGCAGTCTCCCTCACCCAAAATTCCAAGCGGAAAGCCGCTTCTCGATGCAGCGCATGGGATTCGGCAAAACCGCCCCCCTGTCTGGATCATGCGCCAGGCGGGACGCTACCTTCCCGAATATCGTGAGGTGCGCGAAAAGGCCGGAAGCTTTCTCGATCTTTGCTATTCGCCTGCTCTTGCCACCGAAGTCACGCTCCAGCCGTTACGCCGGTTCGATCTTGATGCGGCGATCCTTTTTTCCGATATCCTGGTGATCCCCCATGCGCTGGGCCAGGATGTCCGCTTTGCGCCGGGTGAGGGACCCATCCTCGATCCGATCGACGAGACCACGATTGCAACGCTCAGGCCGGAAAAGGCTCTGGACAATCTCGAGAAGGTCCTTGAAGCGATTGATCGGATCAAGCTGGCTCTGAGCGAGAACAAGACGTTGATCGGGTTCTGTGGCGCCCCCTGGACGGTAGCAACCTACATGATCGGCGGCCGCGGCTCGCCCGACCAGGCTGCGGCGCGCCTGTTTGCGCTCCACCACCCGAAGGCCTTTGCCGCGCTGATCGATATTCTTGTCGAGGTTTCGGCCCAATACCTTGTCGCCCAGTTTCGCGCCGGAGCGGACATGGTGCAGCTTTTTGAAAGCTGGGCGCTCAACCTCGATGAAGACGCCTTTCGTACCCATGTGATCGAACCCAACCGGCGGATCGTCGAAAAGGTGCGCAGTTTTGTTCCCGATGCCCCGATCACCGGATTTCCGCGCGGCGCGGCAGGCATGCTTGCCGAATATGCGCAAAGGACGGGGGTGAGCGTGTTGGGGCTCGATTTTGCTACGCCTCTGGCTTTCGCGTCATCGAACCTGCCCAAAACGTTGCCCGTACAGGGCAATCTCGATCCCCTGCGACTGGTTGCGGGCGGCGCGCAGATGGAAGAGCGCACCAACGCGATCATCGAGGCGTTTTCCGACCGGCCGCATATCTTCAATCTGGGCCATGGCATTGTGCCGCAAACCCCGATTGCACATGTTTCACGCCTTGTCGATGTCGTTCACGGGCGCTAAGCAGGCGCATGATCAAGGGAGAGCACGATGCTGGAATGGGTCAAGGCGCTTCACGTGATTTCGGTCATCGCCTGGATGGCGGGAATGCTCTATCTGCCGCGGCTGTTCGTCTATCACGCCGACGCCGAAAAAGGTTCTGCCCAGTCTGAAACCTTCAAGGTGATGGAGCGCCGGCTCTACCGGGCCATCATGACGCCCGCGATGATTGCCACCTGGGTGTTCGGGCTCTGGATGATCCACCTTTACGGCATGGGCATTTTCGCCATGGGCTGGATCTGGGTCAAACTGGCTTTCGTTTTTACCCTTTCCGGCTTTCACGGCTTTCTGGGCAAAAACCTGCGGGCCTTTGCCGGCGACGAGAATGCGCGGCCGGCCAAATTCTTCCGCGCCATCAACGAAGTGCCCACGGTGATGATGATCGTCATCGTCATCATGGTGATCGTAAAGCCATTCTAGCCCCTTTGGCCGTCAGGGTTCCGGTTGTGCTTGCAATGGACGCCCTGAATGGTTTATGAGAAGCGGGCAACTCACCCGTTCGCGGTGAGATGGGTGGCAAATTGCTCCGCCCCGCTTCTCCCTCCTTTTTTAAGTTTATCCCGACCATCCCCCTAAGAAGGCTGATCATGGAATTCATGAAGCTCAGGGACCTCAAGGCCAAATCACCGGCCGAGTTGCAGTCCTTTGCCGAAGAGCTCGACGTCGAAAATGCCAATACACTGCGCAAGCAGGAATTGATGTTCGCCATCCTCAAGCAATTGGCGACCCGCGATGTGGAAATAACCGGCGAAGGCGTTGTCGAGGTCCTGCCCGATGGTTTCGGCTTCCTGCGCTCTCCCGATGCCAATTATCTGCCCGGTCCTGACGACATCTATGTCAGCCCCTCCCAGATTCGCCGTTTCGGGCTGCGCACCGGCGACACGGTCGAAGGCCAGATCCGCTCTCCCAAGGAAGGCGAGCGCTATTTTGCGCTGCTCAAGGTCAACACAATCAATTTCGAGGACCCCGAACGGGTCCGCCACAAGATCAATTTCGACAACCTCACCCCGCTCTATCCCGATGAGCGGCTGAACATGGAACTTGCCGATCCCACAACCAAGGATCGCTCGGCCCGCGTCATCGATCTGGTTGCACCGCTCGGCAAGGGCCAGCGCGCCCTGATCGTTGCTCCGCCGCGTACCGGTAAAACGGTATTGTTGCAAAATATTGCACAATCGATCGCCACCAATCATCCCGAATGCTATCTGATCGTGCTTCTGATCGACGAACGTCCCGAAGAAGTGACCGACATGCAGCGCTCGGTGAAGGGGGAAGTGATTTCCTCGACCTTTGACGAGCCGGCTTCGCGTCACGTTCAAGTTGCTGAAATGGTTATCGAAAAGGCCAAGCGACTTGTCGAGCACAAACGCGACGTCGTAATTCTCCTCGATTCGATCACGCGCCTTGGCCGTGCCTACAACACAGTCGTTCCATCATCGGGCAAGGTTTTGACCGGTGGTGTGGATGCCAATGCGCTTCAGCGTCCCAAGCGCTTTTTCGGTGCGGCGCGCAATATCGAGGACGGTGGCTCGCTGACCATCATTTCGACGGCGCTGATCGACACCGGCAGCCGTATGGACGAGGTGATCTTTGAAGAGTTCAAGGGTACGGGCAACTCCGAAATCGTGCTTGACCGCAAGGTTTCCGACAAGCGCGTCTTCCCGGCCATCGACGTTACAAAGTCGGGCACCCGCAAGGAAGAACTGCTGGTCGAATCCGATATCTTGCGCAAGATGTATGTTCTGCGCCGGATCCTCAATCCGATGGGCACCGTCGATGCCATGGAATTCCTGCTCGACAAGCTGCGGCAGACCAAGACAAATGCCGAGTTCTTCGAGTCGATGAACACCTGATTTCGGCCCGCTTCGGCTACATTTTTTGAGGCCGCGCGTGGCGTTGACACGGCGCGGCCTTGCTGCATTCTGACCCCGGAATGACTTTGATGCAGACCAGCACAACCATTGCCGCGCTATCCACGGGCAGCCTGCCTTCAGGCGTTGCAATTATCAGGCTGTCCGGTCCAAAGACCTTTGCGGCGGTCGAGGCTCTGTGCGGCAGTCTGCCGGCG